>NZ_FNCE01000010.1 GCF_900100655.1 Limimonas halophila | reverse complement strand
CCAACCCCCTCTGTAATCTCCCCCTTCCCCTTGTAGGGGAAGGGGGAGATGGGTTTGGGGCGATAGCCCGAAACCCAGAGGGGGATGGGGCTATGATCTCGCAGCGTATGATTTCATTGGCTCGCCAGTATAAGATCCGGTGAAAGCGCAACGAAAACCGCGCGCCGGTCAGTCGTCCGCCGCGGCCAGCCGCAGGCCGCGCACGCGGCCCCGGCTTTGGCTGTCGGTGTTGTCGGTGTCGGCGGAGACGGCGACGTATTCCAGGTCCGCCACCGAAACCCCATTGCCGAAGGCACGGCGGATGTCGGCGGCCAGGTCGCGGCGCTCCGTGCGCCACCTTCCCGTGGCCGCGCCGCTTTCGCGCAGGATCACCAGCTTGCCGCGGTCGTAGTACGGGTTCTGCACGAAGGTTCCAGCCGGGCGCACGCCGCCCCAGACGTAGGTGATGGCGTGCGTCACCGTGGGATAGCCCCACAGCGCGGCGAGGTCGCCGCGCAGGGTCTTGTCGCGGTTGCCGGTGTCGAACCAGAGGTGCACTGCCAGCGCCCGGTCGTCGGCGTCCGCCTTGCCCTGGTCGCTGGGCGGCATGGGTTCGTCCACCCGCCACGACCACCGCACACGCGCGCACGGCCCGCAGCGTTCGCGCACCGGGCGGTAGAGAAAGCCCACCGCTTCGTCGGCGGCGATGCGCACCGTGCCGGCGTCGCGGAAATCGAACCGCGCCGCCGCCTCGCTCGGCACCGTCAGCTTTTCCCACGGCCCGCGCGCGTCCAGCAAATCCCCGTCGGCCTCGGCCCCAAACGGCGCCGCCACGGAGACGGCCGCCGTCCCGATCACGGCCAGCGTGGCGAACGCCCGCATCACTCCACCGCTCCCGACCCCATCGCCGTGCGCACGGCGCGGGCGATGGCGTGCTGCGAAAACGGCTTCCCCACCCAGGGCGTGCCCGCGAAGCGCTCGGGCAGCACCGAGCGGTCGTAGCCCGTCACGAAGGCGAAGGGGCGGCCCGCCGCCACCAGCTCGTCGGCCAGCGCGTAACTCTCTTCCTCGTTCCGCAGGGCGATGTCCAGGAGCACGACGTCGATGGCCTCGGCGGCCAGCGCGGCGCGCGCGTCGGCGAAGGTTCCCACCGGCCCGAACACCGTCGCACCGGCATCGGCCAGCAGCCGCCGCAGGCCGCGGGCGACGAGGTACTCGTCCTCGACCAGCAGGACCCGCAGGCCCGCGAGGGTGTCGGCGTCATGCGGCGTCGCCATCGTGCCGCTCTCCGCGTTCGCCGTTCGCCAGCGCCACCTCCCCGTCCAGCGGCAGCCGCAGCGTGCAGGTGATGCCGTCCGCGCCGAAGCTCACCTCGCCGCTGCCGCCCAGCTCCAGCGGCAGGCCGTTTTGCACCAGATCGAGGCCGAAGCCCTCGCGCTCCACCGGCGCCGGGCTTTGCGCCAGGCCTCGTTCCGTCCAGGTGAAGCGCAGCATCCCGCCGCCCTCCGTGCGCTCCGCTTCCCAGGCGACCGCGATGCGGCCGCTTTCGGCCGTGAGCGCCCCGTGCTTGATGGCGTTGGTCAAAAGCTCGTTGAGCGCCAGGGCCATGAGCTGCCCGGCGCGCCGGCTGAGGCTGACCGGCGGCCCCTCGACGGTCACGGTCCCCGGGGCATACAGCGCCCGTGGCAGCGTCTCTTCCGCGAGTTCGTCGAGGTCCACACGCTCGCCGCCGGTTCGCGCCATCATGGTCTCGGTGATCCCCAGCGCGTCCAGGCGGCCCTCGAAGCGCTCGGCGAAGTCGTCCAGATCGCGGCAGGTCTCGCGGGTTTCGCGCTCCAGCGAGCGCACGGCCGCCAGCACGTTGTTCACGCGGTGTTGCAGGGCCGACACCAAGAGGCGCTGGCGGCGCTCGGCGGCCTTGGTCTGGGTGATGTCGTTGAACGCCGTGACCGCGCCGCGCACGCCGCCCGCCTCGTCCAGCAGCGGCGCGGCCGTCATCAGCACCTCGATGCCCTCGCCGCCGGGCGGGACGATGCGCAGGTCCTCGTCGCCGATCGTCTCGCCGGTGTTGAGCGCCCGCTGGAGCGGCAGATTCTCGGCCGCGACGGGCTCGCCGTCCTTTTCCACGCGGTGCTCGGCGCCGGCCGCGCCCGGAATGACGGTGCGGTCGGTTCCGCCCAGCATCTTGGCCGCCGCGCGGTTGACCGTGAGCGTCTCGCCCTCGGGATCGTGGGCAATGGCGATGCCGACAGGCGCCACGTCGAGCAGCGCGTGCAGATCGGCGAGCGCCTGGCGCGCCTCGCGGGCGCGCGCCTCGCTTTCGGCCTCGGCGGCCTTGAGGTCGGTGATGTCCACGAAGGTCAGCACCACCCCGTCCACGCGGTCCTCGTTGTCGCGGTAGGGCAGCACGCGCATGGCGAAGGTGGCCGCGCCGTCGTGGCTGACGACCTCGCGCTCGATCGTCTCGCCGCTGCGCAGCATGGCGTCGATGTCCGGCCGCAAGCCCGAGAGGTCGACGCGCGAGGTGATGTCCGTGATCGGGCGGTTCACGTCGCTGTCGATCAGGTTGAAGACGCGCGTGGCCGCGGGCGAATACCACTTGATGTTGGCCTGGCGGTCGAGGAAGACGGTCGCCACGTCGGTGCTCTGCAGCAGGTTGCGCAGGTCGGTGTTGGTCTGGTCCAGTTCGGCGACCTTGCGGTTCAGCTCCTGGTTGACCGTCTCCAGCTCCTCGTTGACGGACTGCACTTCCTCCTTGGTCGTCTCCAGCTCCTCGTTGGAGGACTGCAGCTCCTCGTTCATCGAGAGCAGCTCTTCGTTGGCCGACTTCAGCTCCTCGTTGGAGGTTTCCAGCTCCTCGATCGTCGTCTGCAGATCCTCCTTGGTGGAGGCGAGTTCGTATTCGAGCTGACGCACCCGCCCGTCACCGGACTCCCCGGGGCTTTCGGCCGCTTCCGTTTCGGTGCCGGTGGCGGCCGGCTGCGCTTCGGGCGCCTCGCTGGGGCGGAAGACGACGAGGTAGACGGGCGCCGCGCTCTTGCCGCTGATGGGGGTGGCGACGATGTCGACGCGCTCCGCCTTGCCGTTGGTGCGCACGCTCACGTCCGGCCGGACAGCCTCCCCCTGCTGTTCGCTGGCTTTCTTGAGGGCGGCCTGGAGATCGACGCGCAAGCCCGGGCGGGCGAGTTCGAGCACGTTCGTGCGCGGCGCGCCGGCGGGCTGTTCCAGGTATTTGCCCGTGCGCCGCGAGTACTGGATCGCGTTGAACTGCTCGTCGACGACGACGAAAGCGGGCCCGTACCAGTCGAGGACGAGCTTTTCGACCTTCTGCGCGCTGTCGGCGGCGGCGCCGTCGCGCGGCGCCGGGGTGTGCGGCATGTCTGGCGGCTGCGTGGCGGCGAGGAAGGGGAACTCCGGGTGCTGATTCGCCGCCTGCCGCCGCCGGCGATAGATGCGGTGCTTCTTGTCCACCGTGCCGAACAGCGTCTTCTGCTGCGCCACCGTCTCCGACGCGCCGAGGAAGAGGTAGCCTCCCTCGCGCAGCGCATAGTGAAAGACCGGGATCAGGCGGCGTTGCAGCTCGTTGTCGAAGTAGATCAGCACGTTGCGGCAGGAGATCAGGTCCAGCCGGGAGAACGGCGGGTTCTGCACCAGATCGTGGACGGAGAAGATGCACATCTCGCGCACGTCCTTGACGACGCGGTCGTGCTCTTCCTCCTCGGTGAAGTAGCGGCGCAGCCGGTTGGGCGGGATGTCCGCGGCCACGGACTTGGGGTAGCGGCCCGTGCGCGCGCTTTCGATCGCCGGCTCGTCGATGTCCGTGGCGAAGATCTGCACGCGCGGAAACCGCTCCAGCTCCTCCCGCACTTCCTGAACGAGGACGGCGATGGAAAAGGCCTCCTCGCCCGTGCCGCAGCCGGGCACCCAGATGCGCAGGGCCTGGTCGGCGGTCTTGTCCTCCAGCAGCGGCCGGATCGTGAACTGCTTGAGGGCGTCGAAGGCGTCGGGGTCGCGGAAAAAGCTGGTCACCGTGATCAGCAGTTCGTGGGCCAGGCGCTCCACCTCCTGCGCGTCCTCGCGCAGGTGCTCCACGTAGGCGGCGGCCGACGTCATGCGCAGCACCTGCATGCGCCGCTGGATGCGCCGGACCAGGGTGTTGGTCTTGTAGTGGCGGAAGTCGCGCCCCTTGCGCGCCAGCAGCACGGCGCAGATCTCGCGCAGGTAGTCCGCGGCCTCCTGCGCGACCGTCTCCACCCCCGTGTTTCCGGCGATATCGTTGAGATGGCGCGCATAGGCCAGGAGCTGCTCCGGCATCTCCCGCGCGGTGACGACGAAGTCCACCAGCCCGGTGGCGACGGCGCTCTGCGGCATGCTTTCGAAGCCGCCGCGCCCGCGCGTGTCCGAGAACGCCTCGGCGAGCGCCAGCCCGCCGTGTTCCTTGATCGCGCGCACCCCCAGCGTGCCGTCGCTGCCGGCCCCCGACATGATGACGGCGACGGCGTTGCGGCCCTGGTCCTCGGCCAGCGCGCGAAGGAAGGTGTCGATGGGCATGCGGCGCGGCTCTTCCTCGCCGGCCCATCCCTCAAGCCGCAGCGCGCCGTCGTGGATCGTCAGGAGCGCGTCCGAGGGGAGCAGGTGGACGCGGTCGGCCGCCACCGGCATCCCGTCCTCGGCCTGGACCACCGGCATGGCCGTGTAGCCGGCCAGCACCTCGTCCATGAAGCTGTGTCGGCCGTGCTGGAGGTGCTGGACGACGACGAAGGCCATGCCGCTGTCCGCCGGCATGGCGCCCAGGAACTGGCGCAGGGACTCCACCCCGCCCGCCGAGGCGCCGATGCCCACGATGGGAATGGGCGGGCCGCCGTCGGCCGGCGCCTGCCCGTCCGTGTCGTCGTTCGTCTCGCCCGTATTTCGTTTGTTGGAAACCATTCGCGTCCAATCCGTGGGAGCCGTCAGGACCGGTCATCGGGCCGGCACGCGTGCCAGCCGTGGCACGGGCGGAAGTCCACGAGGTCGGCCAGGATGTCCCGATCCACCACCCGGATAAAGCTTCCATCGCGCACGATAAAGCCGTCCGCTTCCAGGCGGTGAAACATGCGGTTCACGTGGACGGCGTGCAGGCCCAGCACCTCGCCCAGGGTGCGCTGGCTGAGCGCCAGCTCGAAGCCGCCGCCATTCGCGTGCCCGGCGGCCTCCAGCCGCGACAGAAGCTCCAGGCACAGGAAAGAGAGTTTTTCATAGGCGCTCATGCGCGCCAAGGCGACCAGCCGCTCGCGGGCGCGACACTCCGACACCGCCTGAAGGCCCGTGAAGGCGCGGGCGACGGCGGGGTCGTCGTGCAGCAGCCGCATGAACCCCGCGGCATCGACCAGGTGCACGCGCGCGTCCGTGGTCGCCGTGATCGTGAACTGGGCGCGCCCGGTCAGCGGCATGACGGTGTCCGCGAGGTCGCCCGGCAGGCTCACCTGAACCGCGCAGCGCCGCCCGTCCGCCAGGATGCGCTCGTGTTCCAGCCAGCCCTGCTCCACCACCGGGAACCACGTGGCCGTCTCCCCTTCATGGATGAGCGCCGTGCGGCGGCGCAGCACGACGCGGCGACCCGCCAACCCCGAGAGGCGATCACGCTGCTGCGGCGACAAGGCGCCCACCTCGGCCAAGCGGTCGGCAAGCGGGGTGCGGGTCATCGGGATCGCGACGCTTTCTCTACCTGAGCGCGAGCCGGCACTGGGGTGCCACCCACGGACGGTGCCCGCCAAGGCCGGCCGCGCAAAGCGTTTCCGTGCGCCGGGCCGTGATGGACCCGACCGCAGCGGCCGATACAGGAGTCGATCAAATCCGGGTAAATGAAAATTCGAGCCGCTTCGTGCATTTTTTACAATTAATGGTACGTCCTTCCCCCGAATCCCCGTTCATCCGGGCGTCCACCCGAGCAAACGCTAGTGCATGTTAGTGCAGACGGCCCATGACCTCGTAAGGATGAGATGTCCGCGAAGCAGCGGCGACCGTCGCAAACCGGAACCGCGGCAAGCGTCCCTGATCGTGGGAATGCGACAGCACCGAAGAGGGACCGTCCATGGCGACCGCAACCGAGCGGAGGGGAAACACCCCCATGACGCATCAGCAGGCACCGCAGGTGGACGAGCGCCATCAATGGGTCGTCCGGCTCGCGCTGGACGGACATTCGACGGACGACATCGCCGCCCACATGAACATGCCGCGGGACACGGTCGCACGGCTGCTGATGGACGTGCTCAAACACCTCACGCACACGACGCAGCATTGACCGGGCGCCGCGGCGGCGCGACACCCACCGGCTGGCGGCGAGCCGCGCGGACGCGCCGCGCATGCGGGACATGCCGGCCGGGACGGCCGCGCAAAAAAGACGCCCCGCGCGCCGGGCGGCACGCGCGGGGCGATCCATGGCCGGCGCTGGCCGCGGGGTCAGCTGCTGCCGTACGCGGCGCGCACGGCGTCGATGGCGGGGCCGCCGTCCTTGGCCGTCACGCCCTTCAGCCAGCCTTCGATGGTGTCGAGGTTCCGCTCGATCCACTGCCGGGCGACCCGATCCAGCTCGCGGTCCTTGTAGGAATAGGCGTGGATCCAGCGGCTCTGGGTCGAGGGCTCGACCCGGAACTGCTTCAGGAAGCGCGCGACGTTCGGGTTCGCGTCCGTCCAGCCGTCGGGGATCACGGTGTGGACCGTGGTTTCCAGCGCCGCGATCTCGCTGCTTTCCTTGTCGTCCAGGAAGCAGATGTCGAACTTCACGTCCATCCAGTGCGGCTTCCAGCCGTGGAAGACGATGGCTTCGTCCTTGCCGACCGCGCGCTCCACCTGGGCCAGCATGCCGGCGACGCTGCTGGGCACGACCTCCCAGTCGCCGAGGCCCTGGTAATCGTTTTTCACCGCCTTCTTGAAGGCGCGCGTCATGCCCGCGCCGGGCTCGATGGCGTAGATCTTGCGGCCAAAGCGCTCGCCGTTGGCGACGAGATCCTCGACGCTGGTGATCCCGGCCTCGCAGACGGAGGTGGGTACGGCGAGCCCCTGGATGGCGCCCTTCAGGTTCGCCGCGAGCTGGACCGCCTCGCCCTTGTCCAGCAGTGGCTGAAGCATCGACTTGTGCGCCGGCATCCAGGCGCCGAAGGAGACGTCCACCTCGCCGCTCTCAATGCCCTTGTAGATGAACTGCGAGCCCAGCTCGCGCGTCTCCGTCCGGTAGCCCATGGCCTCCAGCACCCGTGTGGCCACGGCGGTCTTCACGGTCACGCCGGGCCATGCCTGCACGGCGAAGCGGATCGGTTCGGATGCGCTCGCGGGCCGCGGCATACCGGCCGTCAGCGCCAGAGCGCCCGCCACGGCGAAAGCCGCCAGCCGCGGGGCGGTCAACTCGGTCCTGATCCCAGTCATTGCAGGGCCTCCCGTTGTTGTGTGTCTTTGAACGCGTTGACGACGCCGGCGCGGCGCGGACGCTGCGGCCTGTTGAAAAAACGGCCCGGGCGCGGGCGGCGCCGCCGGACCCGAACGGGAATGGCGTCCGGGGTATGCCCTGGGAGGTACGCTGCGGTGCACCCGCGCACCGGCACAAATGATTTCTTTCCGGGCTGAGGCCGTGCTCAGCTCATGGGTCGGTCGGGCTCGACATCTGCCCGCCCCACCAGCCAGTCGCGGAACGCCGCCGCTTCCGGGCGCAGCGGGCGCAGCGACGGCCAGGTAACGTAGAACGCCTCGGACAAGGGCGTGGCCTGCGTGAAGGGCGCCACCAGCCCGCCGTCCGCCAGGGCCGCGTCGGCGAAGGAGCTGCGCAACAGGGCCACGCCGCTGCCCGCGCGCGCCAGGGCCACCGTGGCGGCGATGGTGTCGCTGGAGATCGCGCGCGCCGAGGCCATGACCGCGTCCGCCCCCGCCTCGTCCAGCCAGCTCGGCCAGCCCGCCTCGAAGCCGACGGCGTGGATCAGCGTCGCCTCGGCAAGATCCGCGGGCCGATGCAGGCCGGCGGCCACGGACGGCGCACACACCGGAAAGATGGTTTCGCGCGTCAGGCGCACGGCCTCCACCTCGTCCCAGTCGCCGTCGCCGTAGCGGATTTCCAGGTCCGCACCGTCGCCCGTGAAGTCGCTGGCCCAGACGCCGCTGGCGAGCCGGATCGCCACCTCCGGCCAGCGCGCGCGGAAGTCCGCCAGCCGCGGCGCCAGCCAGAACACCGCGAAGCCGGGGGTGGCGCGGACCGTCAGCGGCTCGTCGCGGGCCACGCCGAAGACCTCCTCGGTGCCGCCGGCCAGGCGGTCGAAGGCTTCGTGGACGGTCTGGGCGTAGGCGCGGCCCACCTCCGTCAGCGCGATGCTGCGCGGGTAGCGCACGAAGAGGTCCTGGCCGACGTGCTGTTCCAGGTGGCGCACCAGGCGGCTGACGGCGGACTGGGTCACGCCCAGCTCGCGCGCCGCTTCCGTGAAGCTCATGTGGCGCGCGGCGGCGTCGAAGGCGCGCAGCCAGGTGGCGGGCGGAATGCGGCGGGCCATGCCTGCGCCCCCGATGATCTCAGCTTGGGCTCTGCGTGCAGAATAGTCGTTTGCGCGCGACGCGGCCACCCGCGCACCCTCCGGCCCGCACGCAGCCGATGGGAGGACGAAGGGATGCCGTACGACGCCGTGACCGACGCCGCACCCGTCGTCGTGATGGGCGAGCTGGAACCCTACGCGAGCCCGCACCGCCTCACCGGCGCCCGCGTCGAGGGCGACCGCGTGGCCGTGACCTGGGACGACGGGCGCGAGGCGCGCTTCCACCGCATCTGGCTGCGCGACCACTGCCCGTGCAGCGCCTGCCGCCACCCGCAGACGCGCGAGCGCACCTTCGACCTCGTTGATTACGGGCCGGTGCCGCAGCCGGCCGCCGAGGTTACGCCGGACGGGGCGCTGGGCCTGCTGTGGCCAGAGGGCGGCGGACACCACGAAAGCCTGTTCGATCCGGGCTGGCTGCGCCTGCGCGACGACAGCGGCGGCCCGGCCGGCGGCGACGGCCGCGGCTTCTGGGACGCCGCGGGCATGCAGACCCTGCCGCAGGTGTCGTGGACGGCGATGACAACGACCGACGCCGGGCTGCGCACCTGGCTGGAGAACCTGAGCCGCTACGGCATCGCGCTCATCACCGACGGCCCGACCGAGGGCGAGGAAGTGCTGGGCGCCGTCGAGCGCATCGGCTGGCCGCGCGAAACCAACTTCGGGCGAATGTTCGACGTCGTCTCCAAGCCCAACCCGAACAACGCCGCCTACACCGCGATCAAACTGGAGCCGCACGTCGACCTGCCCAACTGGCAGCGCCCGCCCGACTTCCAGTTCCTCTACTGCCTGGAAAACGCCGCCGAGGGCGGCGCCTCGCTGCTCACCGACGGCTTCGCCGTGGCCGAGCAGCTCAAGCGCGAGGACCCCGAGGCCTTCGAGGTGCTCGCCAGCCAGCCGGTGGACTTCCGCTTCCAGGACGAGACGGCGGACATCGCCTTCCGCGCGCCCACCGTGGGCCGCGACGCCGACGGGGCGCTGAGCGAGATCCGCTTCAACAACTGGATCCGCGACAAGCTGCGCATGCCGGCCGATACGGTGCCGGTCTTCTACCGGGCTTATGTGCGCTTCTGGGAGCTGCTGCGCGACCCGCGCTTCATGATCCGCTTCCAGCTCCAGCCCGGGCAGATGATCGGGTTCGACAACCTGCGCGTCCTGCACGGCCGTGAGTCCTTCGACCCCAACACCGGCCGCCGCCACCTCCAGGGCGCCTATGTGGACCGGGATCTGGTGAACAGCCGCCTGCGGGTGCTTCAGCGCGGAGGCGCATAACCTGCCGGTGGCCTGCCGATGTGCCGGGCGGATTCATCGGCGTCCACAAGGCGAACGAACGAAAAGCCCGAACGCGCGCTGGGGGTCACGCCCCGCAGCAGCCATCGGGACCTCCCGCATCGGCGTCCTGCACCGGCGGGCACGGCTGCGTGCCGTAGGAACAGAACACGCAGCAATCGCCCGCCTTCGGGCGCAGCAGCCGCTCGCACCCCGCGCAGGCGTAAAAGGCGACGCAGGCATTCAGCGGCATACTTTCCGTGCGCGTGTGACCGCAGTACGGGCAGGTGATGGTCGAGTGAACCTCAGGCATGGCGTCGCATCCGCCAGGCCGCATAGACCGTGACACCGAGAAAGAACGCCAGCGCCGGCAGCAGCACGAAATCCAGATATCCCACCGCCGCCGACAGCCCAAGGCTTCCCAACAGCACCACCAGCAGCGGCGTGAAACAGCACAGCGCGGTGATCGCGGTGCCCGCCAGCCCCGTGCACAGAAGCTTCATGCTCGCCCAACCCTTCCTGCGAAAACCCTTGGCCGCCCCGCCGACACGGTACCCCGCGCCTTGCACCCGGGGCGCGTGACGGCTCACGCTAAAGGCCGTAGCGACTATAGATTCAAGGGATCACGGCATGGCGGACGGGACGTTCACGATCGGCGAGCTGGCGCGGCGCACCGCCGTGAAGGTGGAGACCATCCGCTATTACGAAAAGATCGACCTGCTGCCCCAGCCCCCGCGGAGCGACGGCGGGCACCGCCGCTACACCCCGGACCACGCCCGCCGCTTGACCTTCATCCGGCGCAGCCGCGATCTCGGCTTCACGCTGGACGATGTCCGCACGCTGCTGGATCTCGCCGAGCGCGGCCCGTGCTGCGCGGACATCCGGGAGACCGCCGCCGCGCATCTCGAAGACGTGCGGTGCAAGATCGCCGATCTCCAGCGCATGGAACGCACGCTGGCGGCGACCGTTGCGCGGTGCGAGGCCGACACCTCACCCACTTGCCCCATCATCGCGGAATTGAGCGGCGACGCGTAAACACCGGTCGCCCCACGCACCGGCCCCGGATGAACCGCCGGCGACTGGCCCTTCGGCACGAGGGCGTGGCGGGCTTGCGAGGCCCCCACCCCTTTTTCGGCTCACATCGCCATGCTGGCGATGCCCCACAGTGGGCTGGCGCGCACATCGTCCGCGTTGATCGGGTTCTGCACGCCGACGAAGTTTTCCAGGCTGCCGTCGTCGCCGAAGATCGGGCGGATGCGCAGGCGGTTCCAGAAGGGCGTGCCGTCCTTCGCCCGGTTGAGGATGTCCACCGTGATCGCGGTCGGCTGCGTCATGGCCTCGCGCAGGGCGGCCGCGCTGGCCCCATCCGTCTCCGGCGTTTGCAGGAAGCGGCAATTGTGGCCCATCACTTCGTCGCGCGCGTACCCGGTCAGGCGCAGGAAGGCGTCGTTGGCGAAGACGATGGGATTGTCGGGCCGCGCCGGGTCGCTCATCACGAAGGAGCGCTCGCGCTCCGCGTCCGTGATACGTGCGTAGGCTTCATCGAGCAGCATCATGCCTTATCTTAAAGCAAGAGCGGCCGCGAACGCCATGCCTTCACTGTCCCCGTGACATTCGATTGCCGAACCTCAACAAACCGCCACGGGTGGCTGCCGGGTGCCGCGCCGGCCACGGTGCAAGTCGGGCTCAACGGCACAGCCGAACGATTTGGTTTCAATTCGCGTCGAATCGCCTTGAAAGCCAGCCGCTTCAACAATGTCAGGGACGCGCAAAGCCAACATGAGGCCATGCGTTCCGCTCCATGCGCGTCCGTACGACCAAACAGGTGGCCTGCGCCGAGCGCCCATGCTTGAACGGCGATGCATGCGTAAGCGGCGCGGGTGCCGCCGGCTCATCCACGATGTTTTTTTGAACGTTCAATCAATCTCGGTTATCCTGCGAAAATCCGTACCCGGCGATCTGTCGCCGAACAGGCTTGATAACGCAAAGCACCGGAACAGGAGGCACGACATGACGCGCATGCGTACGCCGCTTTTGAAGAAAGCCACGGTTCTCGCGGGCACGCTGGCGCTGCTGGCCGGCGCCGCCGTCCCGCTCGGCACGGCCCACGCCGAGGACGACGAAAAGCTGTGCAAGCAGTACACCTTCGAGAAAGGCCTGAAGTTCCAGCAGCAATCCGCCGTGATCGACGCGCTCCAGCGTCAGGCCTTCAAGGTCGCGCGCATGCAGCTGGACGACAAGCTGGCCCGCCACGGCAGCACCGAGAACCTCGCCATCGTCACCGACGCGGACGAGACCCTGGTCGACAACACGCCGCTGCTGGTGCGCGACATGCGCAACTGCCACACCTACACCACCTGGGACACCTGGGGCCACTGGGAGCGCGAGGGCACGCCCGAGCTGATCCCGGGCGCCAAGGACTTCCTGACCTATGCCGACGCGCAGGGCGTGAACATCTTCTACGTCTCCAACCGCTTCGGCTCGAACAAGCCCCACACCGTCGACACGCTCCAGGAGCTGGGGCTGCCGCAGGCTTCCGCGGAAACCGTCAAGCTGTGGAGCGAGGGCAACCCCAAGACCAAGCGGCGCGCCGCCATCCGCGAGAACCACGAGATCATCATGCTGATCGGTGACTCGCTGGCCGATCTCGACGGCGCCTTCGAGGGGTCCGTGGCGGAGAAGCGCGCCGCCGTCGAGGAAAACGCCGACAAGTTCGGCACCGACTGGATCGTGCTGCCGAACGCCACCTACGGCGACTGGACCGAGACCGAGTTGGAGGCGTGGGACGCGCCCATGAAGATCGCCGAGTAAGGACGCGGTCCGGCCCACCGGGAGCCAGCCTCCCGGTGGGCAGCGTTCCGCCAGCCTGACGGCTTTTTCCCGAGTGTTCCGAACATCATGGAGGCAACCATGCGGCAGGTCTTGCGCCTGTTCACCGCCGCGCTGTCCCTGAGCTGCGTCGGCGCGACCGCCGCCGGCGCCGACACCCTCGCCGATCACGGCGAGGTCCTGAACATCGCCCACCGCGGCGCCAGCGGGCACGCGCCCGAGGAAACCATGCCCGCCTTCGACAAGGCGGTCGACTTGAACGCCGATTACCTGGAACTGGACGCCCAGTTGACGGCGGACGGCCGCCTCGTCGCCTTCCACGACACCAAGGTCGACCGCACGACGGACGGCTCGGGGCCGCTGAGCGATTACACGCTCAAGGAGCTCAAGAAGCTCGACGCGGGCACCTGGTTCAACGAGAAATACCCCTACCGCGCCAAGACGGCGTTCGAGGGCGCCCAGGTTCCCACGCTGCGCGAGCTTTTCGAGAAATACGGCACGGACCAGAAGTATTACATCGAGATCAAGTCGCCCGGCGAAAATCCCGGCCTCACCAAGAAGCTGGTGAACCTCGTCGAGGAATACGATCTGGTCGAGGCCGACAGCATCGTCATCCAGTCGTTCGTCCAGGACTCGCTGCAAAAGGCGCACGAGCTCAACCCCGAGATCCCGCTCGTTCAGCTGATCTGGTTCCACCCCAAGGGCTACGAGGCCGGCGCCCCGCTCAAGGAATGGAAGAAGGTCACGCCAGCGCCCAATGCCGTGAGCGTCAGCGATTTCAACGCGGTCGACGAGTACGCCGTCGGCATCGGCACGAACATGCACTACAAGGACCGGCAGGTGATCGACGCGGCCTTCGTGGACACCGCGCGCCGCGCCGGCCTGGGCGTGCACGTCTACACCATCGATTCCATGGCCCGGATGCAGCGGCTGATCGACTGGGGCGTCACGGGGATCTTCACCAATTTTCCGGACCGCCTGAACGCCGTGCGCGCGCGCTGAGCCCGTCAGTCTCGGCCTGAACGCGGCAGGCAAAACACGGCCCCGGTGCAGCCTCGCCGCACCGGGGCCTTCTTGGTCGCGCGGGCCGGCCGGCCTCAGTCGCCGTAGACCAGCTCCGGGAGCCACAGCGAGAGCTGCGGGAAGGCCATGATGATCGCCAGCCCGATCACCATGATGAAGACGAAGGGGATGATGGACAGGTAGATGTCCCGCAGCCCCACATCGTCGGGCGCCATCGCCTTCATCAGGAAGAGGTTGTAGCCGAACGGCGGGGTCATGTACGCGATCTGGCAGGTGATCGTGTAGAGGACGCCGTACCACACGGGATCGAAGCCCAGGCGCATGACCAGCGGCACGTAGAGCGGCGCCACGATCACCAGCATCGCCGTGTCGTCCAGGAACATGCCGAGCACGATGAAGGAGAGCTGCATCATGATCAGCGTCTCCCACGGGCCGAGCCCCCAGCCCTCCAGGAAGAGCGACTGAATCGCGTACTTGGCGCCGATCCCGTCGAACACCGCGCCGAAGCACAGCGCCGCCATGATCACCCAGAGGAACATGCAGCTGATGCTGAGCGTGTTGCGGATGGTGTTCTCGGTCACCGACCACGTCAGGCGCCCCTTCACCGCCGCCACGATCGTGGCCGCCGCCGCGCCCACGGCGGAGCTTTCCACCAGGCTGGTCACGCCGGTGAAGAAGAGCCCCATCATCGTGAAGAAGATGACCAGCGGGATAATACCCGCGCGCAGCAGGCGCAGCTTGTCGGCGAAGCTGTACTCCTGGCGCTCCGCCAGCGGCAGCGGCGGCCCCATCCCCGGCTGCAGCCAGCAGCGGATGCCGATGTAGAGAACGAACAGACCCGCCAGGATCAGGCCCGGAATGATGCCGGCGAGCCACAGCTGGCCGATGGGCTGCTTGGCGATGATGCCGTAGAGCACCAGCACGACGGACGGCGGCACCAGGATGCCCAGCGAGCTGCCGGCCTGGATGGTGCCGGTGATCATCAGCTTGTTGTAGCCCCGGCGCATCATCTCCGGCAGCGCGATCGAGGCGCCGATGGCCATGCCCGCGACCGAGAGCCCGTTCATCGCGGAGATCGCCAGCATCACCCCGATCGTGCCCATCGCCAAGCCGCCGCTGAGCGGACCGGCCCAGACGTGGAACATCTTGTAGAGATCCCCGGAGATGCCGGACTCCGAGAGCATGTAGCCCATGTAGATGAACATCGGCAGCGTCACGAGCGGGTACCAGTCCAGCACCGTCATCGCGGCGTTGAACGGCATCTGGTTGCCGCCCGTCCCGTAGAGCGCCACCGCCGAGGCGGCGGCGACGAAGCCGATGGCGCCGAAGACCCGCTGGCCCGTGAACAACAGGACCAGCATGCCCCCGAGCATCGTGAGCGCGATCATTTCGTGGCTCATGTCGCCCGCACCCCCAGCGCCGCGGCAATGTTTTTCAGGAAGCGGGCCGTGGCCTGCAGCAGCATCAGCCCGATCCCGAAGCACATGATCACCTTGATGGGCGCCATCGGCGGGGACCACGCGGTGCGGCTGGTTTCGCCGTACTTGATGGCGTACTCGGTGCTGGCGATGCCGCCGTACAGCAGGAACACCAGATAAAAGATCAGGAAGCAGATCGTGACCGCGTCGACGACGGCCTTGGTGCGCTCGGACCAGCGTTCATAAAAGAGATCCATGCGCACGTGCGAGCCGAGCTGCATGGAATAGGCGCCGCCCAGCAGGAAGTAGGCGACGAGCGTGAACTGCATCGTTTCCACGAGCCAGACGAACGACAGGTTGAACGTCACCCGCGAAAACGCGGCGAACAGCAGCGTCCCCATCATCACGAAAATCAGGTACAGCGCCAGCCGCCCCACCCAGTAGGACAGGGCGTCCACGGCCAGGATGTACCATCGCACCGGCTTCGGCATGCCTGCCTCCCCATCCGCGAGCCTGCCGGGGCCCGACAACCCCGGCGGTTGTCCCTGGCGGCGGTGTCGCCGGGTTAATTGTCTATTTTACCCGATATTGCGTTTTCGAACAGCGGACGCAGGTTGTCCCGCGTGAGGGGGATGGGGTTGCCGCCCGCGGTGGGATCGATCTCCCCCATCGCGGCCATGTCGTCGATGCGCTCCGTGCCCACGCCCAGCTCGGCCAGGGTCTGCGGGATCTGCAGCTCGCGGCGCAGCTCGGTGACCCAGTCCATGACGCCCTCGAACGACGCCTTGGGCAGCTCCAGGTAGCCGGCCAGCCGGCCCAGATCGCCCTCGACGGCCGAGCGGTTGAAAGCGAGCACGTAGGGCATCACCACGGCGTTCGTCAGGCCGTGGTGGGTGTCGTAGATCGAGCCGACGGGGTGGCTCATGGCGTGGATGCCGCCGAGCCCCTTCTGGAAGGCGACGCAGCCCATCATCGCCGCCGCCAGCATGTCCGAGCGCGCTTCCAGGTCGGTGCCGTCGGTGTAGGCGCGCACCAGCGACTTCTTGACCAAACGCGTGCCCTCGACGGCGATGCCCTTGGCCATGGGGTGATAGCTGGGCGCACAGTAGGCCTCCAGGCAGTGCGCCAGCGCGTCCATGCCCGTGGCGGCCGTCACCCACGGCGGCAGGCCGGTGGTCAGCTCGGGATCGGCGATCACCTGCTTGGGCAGGATCTCGGGGTGGAAGACGACCACCTTGCGGTCCACGGCGGCGACGTGGATGACCGAGGCGCGCCCGACCTCGGAGCCCGTGCCGGCCGTGGTCGGCAGCGCGATCGACGGCAGGATGCCCGCGTGGTTGGCCTGCTTCCAGTTGTCGCCGATGTCCTCGAAGGTCTCCATTCCCAGCGTCTGCGCGGTCATGAAGGCGATGGCCTTGCCGGCGTCCATGGCGCTGCCGCCGCCGACGACGATGACACCGTCGTGGCCGCCGGCGCGCAGGGCCTCGACGCCGCGGTCGACGTTCTCGCTCGTGGGGTTGCCCTTCACGTCGGCGAACAGCCCGGCCTCTAGGCCGTCCGCGCGGACGAGGGTGAGGATTTCCCGGATGATGCCGTGGTCGGCCAGGCCGGCGTCGGTGACGACGAGCGGGCGGTGCATGCCGACGGCCCGGCAGGCCTCGGCCAGCTCGCGCCGGCGGCCGGCGCCGAAGCGGATGGTGGTGGGGAAGGTCCAGGTCGCGGTCGGCTGGCTCATGGTTGGCGCGCCCCTGTTGAACAACTCGGATGCGGTGGCGGGAACGGCGGTCAGACGCGGTGCAGGTTGAAGGACTTGGGCCGCGTGAGCTGTTGATAGCCCAGGCGCGAGAGCGTGCAGCCCTTGCCGGTCTGCTTGACGCCGACCCAGGCCAGCGCGGGGTCCAGGTAGTCGGCGAGGTTGGCGAAGACGGTGCCCGTTTCGATGCGCTCGCCGAGGCGCTCGGCGGCGTCGATGTCGCGCGTCCAGATCGAGGCGGTGAGCCCGAACTGGCTGTCGTTCATCAGCTTCACGGCCTCGTCGTCGCTTTCCACCTTCATGATCCCCACGGCGGGGCCGAAGGTCTCCTCGGTCATGATCGCCATGGTGTGATCGACGTTGGTGAGCACCTGCGGCGCGACGTAGGGCGTGCCGTCCTTGGCCGCCGGGAAGTCCGCCGGGTCGATGTGCGCCGTCGCGCCGGCCTTCACGGCGGCGTCCACCTGCTCGCGCACGAAGGCCGCGGCGTCCGTGCGCACCAGCGGGCCCAGCGAGGTGTTGGGATCGCGCGGGTCGCCCAGGGTGAAGCCCTTCACCTCCTCGACGAAGCGGGCGAGGAAGTCGTCGTAGACGTCGGCGTGGACGTAGAGGCGCTCCAGCGCGCAGCACGACTGGCCGCTGTTGAAGAAGGCGGCCTCGGCCGTGCCCGCGACGGCCTTGGCGATGTCGGCGTCCGGGCGCACGTAGCCGGGGTCCTTGCCGCCCAGCTCCAGCCCCATGCCCGGGAAGTTGCCGTCCGCGGCCGCCTGCACGGCGCGCCCGCCCGGCACCGAGCCGGTGAAGGCGACGAAGTCCACGCGCGGGTCCGCCACCGCGCCGGAGGTCATTGTGCGGTCCAGGTGGACGGCCTGGAACACGCCCTCGGGCAGCCCGGCCTCGTGCAGCACGCGGGCGAAGCGCTCCGCCGACAGCGGCGTCTGCGCCGAGGGCTTGTGGATTACGGCGTTGCCCGCCGCCAGCGCCGGCCAGACGGAGTTCACAGCCGTCATGTAGGGGTAGTTCCACGGCACCACGACGAGCGCCACGCCCACCGGCTCGCGCTTGATAAACTGGCGCCGGCCCCGGTCGTCCGCGATCTCCAGGCGCTCAAGCTCCTCCGGCGCGACCCGCAGCATGTAGCGGGCGCGCTCCTCGAAGATGTTGGCTTCCTTGGGCGACGCCTTGATGGGCCGCCCCATCTGCGCCGTGATCTCCTCGCCGATCTGCTCGCGCTCGGCGACGAAGCGGTCGATGGCGTCGTTCAGGATGGCGATGCGCCGGTCCAGCGGCACCTGCCGCCAGTCCGCCTGCGCGCGCTGCGCCCGGTCGAGCGCCGCGTCCAGTTCCGCCTGCGAGGCGTAGGGCCGCTCGGCGTAGACCTGGCCGTCGATCGGGGAAATGCATTGAAGCTGTCGCGTCATCGGGATCCGGCTCGCTTGCTCTGACGGTGCGTGAAAATCGGCACGAGACACGGCCGCGGCGGCGGGGCGGCTGCCCGCCCCGCCCGGTTCGTCAGCAGCGCTCGAAGAGGCGCTGGCGCTCCCAGTCGGTCACGCGGCGGTCGTACTCGTACTGCTCCCAGCGCGCGGTGTGGACGTAGTGATCGACCACCTCGTCGCCGAGCGCGTCCCGCATGACCTTGGAGGTGTCCAGCGCCTCGATGGACTCCCGCAGCGTCTTGGGCACGTCGGGGATGTCGACGGCGTCATAGGCGTTGCCGGAGAAGGGCTCGGGCAGCTCCAGCTCGTTCTCGATGCCGTACAGGCCGGCCGCCAGGGTGGCCGCGTAGGCGAGGTAGGGGTTCGCGTCGGCGCCGGGGATGCGGCACTCCACGCGCCGGCCCTTGCCGTGGCCGATGATGCGGAAGCCGGCCGTGCGGTTGTCGAAGCTCCACGCCGCCTTGGTCGGGGCGAACGACGCCGCCTGGAAGCGCTTGTAGGAGTTCACGTAGGGCGCGAAGAAATAGGTCATCTCGCGGAAGAGCGCGAGCTGGCCCGCCAGGTAGTGCCGGAACAGCTTGCTCATGCCGTGCGGGGCATCCGCGTCCGGGAACAGCGGCGCGCCCGCATTCTTGTCCCACAGCGAGCTGTGCAGGTGGAAGGAGCTGCCGGCGTATTCGAAGGCGTACTTCGCCATGAAGGTGATGGCGTAGCCCTCGAAATGCGCGATCTCCTTGGCGCCGTTCTTGTAGATCGTGTGGCGGTCGGCCATCTCCAGGGCTTCGGCGAACTTGAGGTTGATCTCCTCCTGCCCGGGGCCGAACTCGCCCTTGGACACCTCCACCGGAATGTCCGTGCGATCCATATGGTTGCGGATCGCCCGGATCAGCGGCTCCTCCTTGGTCGTCTGGAGGATGTGGTAGTCCTGGATGTAATTCCCGGCGTAGTCGAGGTTCTTGTAGCCCTTGTCCGCGGCCGTGCCGAAGGTCTCGTCGAAGACGTAGAACTCCAGCTCGGAGCCCATCATGGCGCGCCAGCCCTTGGCGTCCAGGCGCGCGAGCTGCTTCTTCAGCACGTTGCGCGGTGCGTGGGAAAGATCGTGGCCTTCCTCGTCGGTCAGGTCGGCGAGCACGAGCGCCGTGCCCTCCAGCCAGGACACGCGGCGCAGGGTGTTCAGGTCCGGCTTCAGCACGAAGTCGCCGTAGCCCAGATCCCAGGAGGCGACCTTGTAGCCGGGCACCGGCTCCATATCCATGTCGCAGGCCAGCAGGTAGTCGCAGGCGTGCGTCTCCTCGACCACGGACTCCAGGAAGAAGTGAACCGTGGCGCGCTTGCCCAGCAGGCGCCCGTCCATGTCCGGAAAGCAGACCAGGACGGTGTCGATGGTTCCGGCCTCCGCCGCCTGGCGAAGCTCGTCGAGCGTCATCATGCAGGCACCTCCCCGTGCGAGGGTTCGATGTCGGTTCGTGGTGCGGCCCGGGCCGCGGGATCGGCGGTCAGGGCGCCAGCGCCGAAAGGCTGCGCGTCAGCGCGCCGGCCAGGCGCTCGGCCCAGCGGTCCTGGTCCCCGGGCGTGGCGATTTCGTCGTTGCGCACTTCGATCATGGCGCAGGGCAGCCCGCGGGCTTCCGCGTGCCGCGCCAGCGTGTGGTAAACGCGGTCGTCCGGGCTGTAGGGCTCGTTCAGCCCCACGGTGAGCCTGGGCCGTTCCTCGACCTCGACGAAGTTGCCCACCAGCTCGCGCGCCAGCCGCCGGTCCTCGTTGAAGATCACGCCAATGTCCCACGGGCGGTCGACGCCCTGGACCCGCGGCGCGAAGCTGTGGACGGCGACGACGAGTTGCGCCCCCTGCGCCCGCAGGCGCGTGTCGAGCACGCCGTCGATGGCGGCGTGGTAGGGTTCGTAGATGTTCTTGACGCGCGCGGCGCGGTCGGCTTCGGGCAGCGTCGCGTTCGCCGGCACGCGGATGCCGTCGTTCTCCACGACGATGCTGTCGCGCACGGACGGATCGCGGTTCACGTCGATCAAAAGGCGCGAATAGCCGCACTGCACCTGCGCCGCGTCCAGCTTGTCGGCGAGCCGCTCGGTCAACGCCGCCGCGCCCGGATCGTAGGCGACGTGGGCGTCCAGTTCGGGCGCCTGCAGCCCCAGGTTGGCGAAGGCCGGCGGCATGGCGTTGGTGGCGTGGTCGCACAGCAGCAGCACCGGTGCGCGCCCCGCGTCGTTGGCGACGCGGGCGGCGGGGTCGGGAAAATCCTGTGCCGTTTCGGGTGGGGTCATGCGACGCGAACGTCCTTGAAAAGCGAGGCCAGGGGAAAGCGGGGCCGGGCCGGTTCCGCGCGGCCCTTGGCGGCCGGGCGCTTCAACCGGACGAAAGCGGGATCGGGCCGGCCCCGCGCCGGGCCGCGGGACCGGCCGCCGCCATCCTCAGTCGATGCCGGAGAGGTTGAAGTTGCTGCGGTAGCTCATGTATTTCCAATCCTCTTCGGTCAGCATGCCGTCCTGGTTCACGTCCTGCGCGACGATCTGATACTTGTCGAAGCCGGCTTCCTTGGCTTCCTCGGTGCTGACCTTGCCGTCGCCGTTGGCGTCGGCTTCGCTGAAGGACGGCTTCTCCTGGTCCGCGGCCAGCGCGGGGGCGCTGAAGGCGATGCCGCCGACCACGGCGAACATCGCGGCCATCACACGACGGGTCATGAAAACCTCCGTTGACGTAGAGCCGTGGCGGGTCGGTGCGCGAAACACCGGTCCGATCACTGGGTGTTACGAGGACTCGTAGCGGTATGGAGGGCCCGCCTTGCGCATCGTGTCGACGTACTGCTTGAGGATCTCGACGGCGCGCGCGTTGCGGGGGCCCTCTTGGGCCTTCTCGTCCCAGAACTTGAAGGCTTCGTCCTCGACCGTGCGCCACTCGGACTCGGGGATGGAGGTCATCTCCAGCTTTTCGCCGTGGACGCGGTAGTAGGCCTCACCCCACCAGTACCACTGCAGGCGGTTGTAGTGGGACGCGTCGATGCACATCATGTAGAGGCGCTTGAGCTTCTCCGGCACCTTCTCCCAGCTCGTGCTGTTGACGAAGTAGGACCCGGCCCAAGCACCCGAGACATTGTTGGTCAGGTAGTACTTGGTCACGTCCGCCCAGCCGGCGTTGTAGTCCTCGGCAATACCGGACCAGGCGACGCCGTCCAGCGAGCCCGTCTGCAGCGCGACCTGCACGTCCTCCCACGGGATCGACACCGGCGTGACGCCGAAGCGCTGCATGAACTGGCCGACCGTGGGGAACATGAACAGGCGCAGGCCCTTGAAGTCCTCCAGCGAGCGGATCGGCTTGTTCGTGGCGAAGTTGCACGGATCCCAGGCGCCCGTGCTCAGGTAGGTGACGTTGTCGATCTCGGCGTAGGCGTCCTCGAACAGCTCGCGGATGCCGTACCAGTTCCACAGCACCGGCACGTCCAGGTAATAGCGCGAGGCGAAGGGGAAGTACGCGCCGAAGATCGACACGTCGACCGGGGCGTTGATGGAGTCGTCGTCGCTCTGGATGGCGTCGACCGTGCCGTTCTGCAACGCGCGGAACAGCTCGCCGTGCGGGACGAGCTGGTTGGCGTTGTACAGCTCGATCTTCATCTCGCCGTCGGCGATGCGGTTGAACTCGTCGATCGACGGCTTGATCACCTTCTCCGCCAGCGCCGGACCGGCGTAGGTCTGCAAGCGCCAGGTGATCGTGTCGGACTGCGCCCGCACGTACGGCGCGGCAAACACCGTGGACGCCGCGGCGACGGACGCCGTTCCCGTCCGCTTCAGAAAGTCGCGTTTGGTCAGATTGTTGTTGTCGGTCATCGAAGGGCCTCCCTTGTCGTCTCCCAACGAACGCCCGGCCGCCCGGCCGGGCGCGACAACGCGCCCTCGCCCGCGGGGTGCGCGGGACGAAGCCCTGTGCGTTAACCTGAGTGTTTCATAGGATTTTCTAGCATGTCCATACGTGAATAGGTCTTTTCAGACCATCGGGGTGGCTTCCATGCTTCGGCGCGGTAGCCCTTGCCAGCCTTGCGCGTGCGGCCTACCCATCCGGGCCGTTCACGACCGGGCTGCGCCGGGGACCACTCGCGGGGCCGGTCGAAGGGGGATCGACATGGACGAAACGCCAAAAACGGTGGCCGAGGCCCTGCGCCAACGCTTCGAGGACCTCACGCGCGCCGAGCGCCAGCTCGCCGACACCCTGCTCTCGCACTACCCGGCCGCCGGACTCGGCAGCATCACCGCGCTGGCGGAAAAAGCGGACGTCTCCACGCCCACGGTCGCGCGGCTGGTCAAGAAACTCGGCTTCACGGGCTACCCGGACTTCCAGGCCTCGCTGCGCGGCGAACTGGAGGCCACCACCACCGGCCCCATCACCAAGCACGACGCGCGCACCGAGGAAGCGCCCGACGAGCACATGCTCAACCGCTTCGCGGAGACGGTGACCAGCAACCTGCGCAGCACCTTCTCCCGCATCGACCCGGCGAGCTTCGACGCCGTCGCCGAGCTGCTGGCCGACCACAGCCGCGGCGTGTCCATCGTCGGCGGGCGCATCACCCGCGCCCTGGCCGACTACCTCTTCACCCACATGCAGGTCATCCGCGACGGCGTCACGCTCGTCCCCTCCACCGCCAGCGGCTGGCCGCACTACCTGCTCAGCATGTCCCCCGGCGACGTGCTCGTCGTCTTCGACGTGCGGCGCTACGAAAATGACCTCGTCCGCTTCGCCGAAATCGCCCGCGAGCGCGAGGTCACCGTCGTCCTCTTCACCGACCAATGGGGCTCGCCCGTCTCAAAGCACGCCCAGCACGTCTTCAACTGCGGCATCGACGCCCCCTCCGCCTGGGACTCCTCCGCCGTCATGCTCGTCGTCGTCGAAGCCCTCATCGCCGCCGTCGAAAACCTGCGCTGGGACGCCACCCGCGAGCGCATGGAAGTCCTCGAAGATCTCTTCGACCGCACCGGTCTGCTCAAAAAATTCCTTTAGCAACAACACTTGTTGCATCGTGTCAGTCAGGCTGGTGGACGCCCGACCAACGAGGTGTTTGGGGCTGTCTTGGGGAAGGGTGGCAGGCGAACCGCGATTGCCCCTCTCCTTCAGGAGAGGGGCGGCGGGCCGTGGCGATGCCCGGCCCGCCGGGGTGAGGCGGTGCCGGGGCCGCCGCGACAAACATCAAAGGGGGCGGCAGACACTCTCGACCGAGCCCGGCGCGCCACGCGCACCAAGCGGCATCGCCATCCGAACCGCCACAGCCTCACCCCGCCGCGCCTCACGGCGCGGCGACCCTCTCCCGCCGGGAGAGGGTTGGGAGGGGCGGGTGCGGTTTGCGAAACCCCGCGTTCATAGCCCCCGGAATCAGGTTGAGCCCGGGGCGCGATCCCCGGGCTCATGATGTCCGGCCGTGCGATGCCGGCGTTTACGCGGCGCGGCGCTGGCCCTGGCCGCTCCGGCGATCGCCCTTCGGCTTGCCGTTCGCGGGCCGCCCGCGCGCGCCACGATCGCTCCGGCGATCGCCGCCGCGCGGCTCCTCGCCGATGACGGTCAGGCGGTTGCGGGTGAAGCTCTCGATGCCGCGCAGGTGCCGCCGCTCGGATGGATCGCAGAACGACAGCGCCACGCCCTCGGCGCCGGCGCGCGCGGTGCGGCCGATGCGGTGGACGTAGCTCTCCGGCGCGTCCGGCAGATCGTAGTTCACCACGTGGCTGACGCCGTCCACGTCGAGCCCGCGCGCCGCGATGTCGGTGGCGACGAGCACGCGGGCGTTGCCCTTGCGGAAGCGGTTGAGCGCGTGCTGGCGCGCGCCCTGGGTCTTGTTGCCGTGCAGCGCGTCCGTGCTGACGCCGCCTTGCGCGAGCTGCTCGGAGAGCTTGTCCGCGCCGTGCTTGGTGCGCGTGAACACGAGCACGCGGGACAACGCCTCGTCGTTCAGCAGGCCGGCGAGCAGCCCGCGCTTCTCGCCCTGGGCGACGTGGTAGACGCGCTGGTCGATGCGCTCGGCCGTGGGGGCCTTGGGGCTGACCTCGACGCGGGCCGGATCGCTCAGCAGCTCGTTCGCCAGCCGCTCGACGGCCTTCGGCATCGTCGCCGAGAACATCATCGACTGGCGCGGGCTCGCGGTCATGCGGGCGACCTGGCGCACCTCGTCGACGAAGCCCATGTCCAGCATGCGGTCGGCCTCGTCCAGGATCAGCTTGCTCACCTGATCCAGGCGCACGCTGCCCTCGCGCAGCAGGTCCATGAGCCGGCCCGGCGTGGCGATCAGCACATCGACCCCGCCGGAAAGGGCGCGGCGCTGCTTGCCCTTGGGCACGCCGCCCACGGCGACGGCCGTCCGCAGGCCGAGCCCGCGGCTGTAGGTACGGCAGGCTTCCTCGATCTGGATGGCGAGTTCGCGTGTCGGCGCCAGCACGAGCGCCTGCGCGGCCGTCGGCGTCAGCCGCGCGCGCTCAGCGGCCAGGCGGTTCAGCAGCGGCAGACAGAACGCGGCGGTCTTGCCCGTGCCGGTCTGGGCGACGCCCAGCAGGTCCTTCCCCTCGACGAGCGCGGGGATGGCCTGGCCCTGCACGGCCGTGGGCGTGGTGTAGCCCTCGCTCGTCAGCGTGGACAGGATGCGGGATTCGAGGCCGAGGTCGGCGAATGTGGTCTGGTCGGTCAAAAGTATCGATCCTTCAGCGCCGGGCGCAAACGGCCCGCTACGGGCATGATGAGGTCAGGCTGCTCCAGCCTGGGCTCTGGACACGCAGTCGCGCGCCCAAGGCGTGCAATCATGCCCGCAAACCGCAGACACAGAGCACGATGAGGCAAGCAGCCGGAGACTGGATCGTCTCATCGTGCTCTAGGGCGCACGCGTGCGTGCCGGGTGGCGGCGCATGGCGCGCGTTCCACACGCTTCTGGAACGCCCGAGGGTTTTGCGGAGATCGTCTCGGGATGAATGCGGCGGCCGTGATCGGCCGCCCGGCGCGTGATCGCGAGAAAATCAGGCTCTTTAAATGCCCGCTCGCGCCTCCCCCGTCAACATGGCATGGGATGTTCGATCGCAGGCGGGCGCGATTTTTGAGCCGGATGGTGCGCGACAAGGCTCACGAGGCTGCTGCCGACGCGGTCTGTTCCCCGCGGCTGACACCATGCCCGTCCTGCGCGGCCAGCTCGGCCCGGGCGATCCAGCCGCCGCCGACGACGCGGGTGCCGTCATAGAACACGGCGGCCTGCCCCGGCGAGATCCCCTGCGCCGGCTCGTCCAGCACGACCGTGCCGCCGCCCGCGCCGTCCGCGTACGCACGCGCGGGCACGGGCTCCATCGCCGAGCGCAACTTGACGGCAACGCGCGCGCCCTCGGGCCCCGGTTCCGGGTCCAGCCAGTTCACCTCGCGCAGGTGCACGGTGTCGCAGCCCAGATAGCGGCGCGGGCCCACGACGACGCGCTTGGTCTCGGGCTCCAGGCGGATGACGTACATCGGCTCCGCCTGCCCGCCGATGCCGAGCCCGCGGCGCTGACCCACGGTGAAGTGCACGATGCCGCTGTGGGCGCCGAGCACGTGGCCGTGCACGTCGACGATCTCGCCGGGCTGGATGCTCTCCGGGCGCAGCTTCTTCACCACCTCGGCGTAGCTGCCCTGGGGCACGAAGCAGATGTCCTGGCTGTCGGGCTTGTCGGCGACCTCGAGGCTCAATTCCTCAGCCAGCTCGCGCGTTTCCGCCTTGGGCCGGCCGCCGAGCGGAAAGCGCAGGAAATCGAGCTGCTCGCGCGTGGTGGCGAACATGAAGTAGCTCTGGTCGCGATCCGCATCGACGGCGCGGTGCAGCTCCGGCCCGTTCGGGCCGTCGGCCCGCTGGACGTAGTGGCCCGTCGCCAGGCAGTCGGCGTCCAGTTCGCGCGCCGTGGACAGCAGGTCGCGGAACTTCACGCGTTCGTTGCAGCGCACGCAGGGGATGGGCGTTTCGCCGTGGACGTAGCTGTCCACGAAGTCGTCGATGACGGCGCGCTGGAAGCGCTTCTCGTAGCCCAGGACGTAGTGCGGCACGCCCAGCCGGTCGGCGACGCGGCGGGCGTCGTGAATGTCCTGCCCGGCGCAGCACGCGCCCTTTTTGCCCACGGCCTCGCCGTGGTCGTAGAGTTGCAGCGTCACGCCGACGACATCGTAGCCCTCGCGCGCCAGCAGCGCCGCCGTGACGGAGCTGTCCACCCCGCCCGACATGGCGACCACCACGCGCGTGTCCTGCGGCTGCTTGTCGAAGCCCAGCGAATTCATGGCATCGGTCCGTTGTCGATCCGGGCGTGGATTTTGGGCGCCCGCGCCCACGAAACAACCCGGTCAGGCGCTCGCGCGCAAGACCTCGACGGCGCGGTGCAGCGGGCTCGGGTCCTGGTGCAGCCCCAGCGGCGTGGAAAAGTGCCCCCGGTTGCGCACGAAGACGTTTTCCGAGGGCAGGTGCCACTGCCGCGCCAGCGCCAGCCCGCCCGAATAGGGCGTCACCGCATCCTTCCGGCCCAACAGCATGACCACGCGCTCCGGCGGCATCACGGGCGGCCCCTGCGGTTCCATGAGGGTGCGGTAGTCCACCAGCTTGTCGTGCGTCCAGCCGTGCTCGTGCAGCTTCTCGCCCAGGCCGAAGCCCTGTGCGAACGCGCCTTCGAAGCCGACCTCGACCATGTCGCCGCTGGTGGCGACCAGGAACATCGCATCCGCCTGCAGCTCGCGCGGCCACCATGCCGCGACGGTCCCGACGATCTGGGCCGTCAGCGCGCCCAGGCTCAGCCCGCCGATGAGCACGGGGCCGGTGCTGGTGGCACGCGCCCAGCGGATGAGCTGCGCGGCTTCCGCCACCCAGGTCTGGAGGTAGTCGAGATAGCCCTCGGGCGCGAAGGCCAGCACGGGCTCGCCGCCGTGGTAGCCGGGCATCATGCGCGAGCCGTGCCAGGGCCCTTCCGGGCGGATCACGCGGATGCCGGCGTCGCGGGCGAGCGCGTTCACGGGATCGCGCTGCGCGCGCCACATCTCCATCTCCATGCCGATGCCGTGGAGATGGATCAGCGTCGGCGGGTTCTTCACGTCCGTCGGGGTGTAGACGCGCGCCCAGGCCGTGTCCCCCGCCCCCGGCGAGGGCCAGCCCAGCCACGACACCTCGCCGTAGCCGCCGCCGACGCCGTAGGTCTGCCGCATCTCGGGCGCTGGCGGCGGCGGAAAGCGCGTGGCCGGCCCGTTCAGGCGGTGCGCGTGCGCGGCGGCGACGGTGTCGGGATCGGTGATGGAAAACGCCACCCCCGGCAGGCGCTGGCGCACGTGGATGGGAAAGGCGTAGGCACGCGTGGCCATGTAGGCCTGAGCCGCGCGCTCGCGGGCCGACTCCGCCGCCGCCAGCCGTTCCTGCGCGGGCTGGGAATCGGCGTAGAACGTCTCCAGCCATTCCTCGCGGGCGGCGCGGTAGTCATCCTGTGTCCGGTGGACGGCGTTGAGCAGGCGGGTCGTGGCCGCGCGCGGCAGGTCAGCGGTGCGCACCCCGAGTTCGCGGGCGAAGCGGCGCTGCGAGCCTTCCGCCA
Source organism: Limimonas halophila (assembly GCF_900100655.1). NCBI lineage: Bacteria > Pseudomonadati > Pseudomonadota > Alphaproteobacteria > Rhodospirillales > Rhodovibrionaceae > Limimonas > Limimonas halophila. The sequence continues at coordinate 65,958 of NZ_FNCE01000010.1, read as the reverse complement.
CACCGGCAGCGGCCCAGCCGCGCGACATGGGGAAAAACAGCCGCGTCACCCAGCGAATCGTGACGCGGTCGAACCACGGCCGCAGCAGCAGGTTGCCGGTGCGGCTGCCCAGCAACGGAATCTCGAGCGGCGGCGGCAGATGATCGCGTTGGCGTTGGGACATCGTCTCCCGTCCGAGCGGTCCGTCGCGGCGCCCCGTCACCCGACGGCGGGGTACACGGACCCGCGGAGGTTCCGATTGTGACCCGGCAGCGCGAATGCGCCAAGGCCGCTCGGGGGCGCGTGCGAGCGGACGAACTCGCCGCGCCGGGGAATCCCGGCCGTCTCGGCGCCGAGCCGACCGGCGACCGCCGGCGTGCGCATCCGGACCAAGGAGCGTGCCATGGAAACCGTGTGCGGGGGCCACGCGATGACGGTGCGGCACGGATGAAGCGCGCCGATCCCGTATCGTTTCCGCAGCGGCCACAGGCTGTTCACGTCCGCCGCATTGGCCAGCGCGCGCACACGATCTACCGTCATTTGCGGACACGGAGGCCCGGATGCTCAACGCCGCGCTGATCGACGGTCTTGCTCTGCCCTTCATCGCGGCTCTGGTCGTCGCCGGGGGCACCTGGCTGCTGGCGGGGAAGGCGCGAACGAACGGCTTCGCCGGGGCGCTCGGGGTGATCGCGGGCTTCGCCACCGGGCTCGTGGGCGTGCTGGGCTGGCCGGACGTGCCGCCGAGCGGAGCGGTGGAAAAGCTGCCCTGGCTGGCGCCCCTGGGCCTGCTGGCGGGCTGGGCGGCCTTGCGCGTCAGCAGCGCGCGCGGGCGGCTGCTGGTCGTGGCCGGCGCCGTCTCGCTGGCGCTCCTGTGGCTGGGGTGGCCGCGGCTGGCCGTGCCGCATGCGGACGCCTGGGTGCGGGCGCTGCTGGTTGGCGCCGCGGCAACCTGGGTGCTGACCCGCGCGGCGGAAGCGCCGGGCCGGGGCCACGCCGGCCGGGTGATGCTGGCGACCATCGCGGCCGCCGCCATCGGGCTCTACGGCTCATCCTACGCCATGGCGCAGCTGGTGGGCGTCCTGGCGGCGACGCTGGCGGGCGCGCTGACGGCCGTGGGCTGGAGCCCTCGCGGCGTGGGCAGCCTGATGCACCTGACCACCGGCCTGCCCCTGGTGGGGCTGGTGACCATCCTGGCGCTCTACACCCAGGCCGAACCGCTGGCGCTGGCACTGCTCGCCCCGGTACTGCTTGCGGACACCGTCCGCGACGCGCTCTTCGGCGCCGCGCGGCCGCAGTCGGCCGGTTCGCCCGCGGCCGCGCTCGGGCAGCACGCGCTCACCCTCGCCGTGGCACTCCTGCCGGCCGGGGTCGCGGTGCTCGTGGCCATTGCCCGCTCGCAGCCGCTTTACTACTGAAGGATGTGGCATGCAGCTTCGCAACACCGCGCACCGTTACGGGGCCGTGGCCCAGGCACTGCACTGGGTGATCGTCGTGGGCTTCGTCGCGCAGTTCGCGCTCGCCTGGTACATGGAGGAGCTGCCCAACACCCCCTTCAAGATCGAGCTGTACAACCTGCACAAGTCGATCGGGGTGACGATCCTGGTGCTCGCGGTGCTCCGCCTGGGCTGGCGGCTGGCGAACCCCGTGCCGGGCATGCCGGCCGGGCTGCCGCGCTGGGAGCACTGGGCCGCGCACGCCTCGCACGCCGGGCTCTACGCCGTGATCTTCGCCCAGCCGATCACGGGGCTCGTGTTCTCGCTCTACTCCAGCTTTCCGTCGCTGATCTGGGGCTGGCGTCTGCCCGATCCGGGCACCTCGAAGACGATCGAGGACACCTTCGCCGCCGCCCATTTCTACGTGTCGTGGCTCATCCTGGCGCTTGTCGCGCTGCACGTCCTGGCCGCGCTGCGCCATCACCTCGTGCTCGGCAACGACGTGCTGCGCCGCATGCTGCCGGGCGCACCGCTGCGGGGAGACCGCCCATGATGAAGCGCCTGACCGCCGCCGCGCTGCTGTTCGCCGCGCCGCCCGCGCACGCCGCCGACGCGCCGAGCTGGGACGTCGATCCCGAGGCAAGCCGCGTGGGCTTCGTGGCCGAGCAGTCCGGCTCGCCCGTGCCCGGCGAGTTCACCGCGTTCGACGCCAGCATCGCGTTCGACCGCGACGCCCCGGACGCCGGGCGCGTGGACGTGGAAATCGAGATTGCCAGTGTCGACGCGGGCTCGGCGGAGCGCGACGACACGATCACGTCCGAACAACTCTTTCACGCCGAGAAGCATCCCACCGCGCGCTTCGTCGCCGACGACTTCACCCACAAGGACGGCAAGCGCTACGTCGCCCACGGCGAGCTGACGATGCGCGGGCAGACGCACCCGGTGGACCTGCCCTTCACCCTGGCGGTCACGCGCCGGGACGCCACGCTGAAGGCGGTCGCCGAGGGCACGGTGACGGTGAAGCGCCTGCGCTGGGGCATCGGCCAGGGCGTGTGGCGCAACACCGGCATGGTGCCCAACGAGGTCGACATCGAAATCCGGATCGTGGCGACACGCCCGGCCGGAGACTGAAAGCCATCACCAACACAACGGGAGCCACAACGCCATGCGCAACCCGATCACGCGAACCGGACGCACGCTCGCCGCCGCGGCCGGCATGACCGCCGCGCTGGCCGGTGCAACGGCCGCCCAGGCCGAGCCGCAGACCTTCAAGATCGACGAGGCGCATTCCGACATCGCCTTCATGATCACGCACTTCGGCTATTCGGACGCGATCGGCGAGTTCACCGACTTCTCCGGCACCTTCACGATCGACAAGGAGAACCCGGACAACGCGGCCGTGAACGTCACCATTCAGGCCGACAGCGTGGACACCCAGCACGACAAACGCGACGAGCACATCCGCAGCCCCGACTTCCTCAACGTGAAGGAATACCCGGAGATCACCTTCACCTCGACGGATGTGGAGAAGACGGGCGAAAACACCGCCGAGATCACGGGCGAGCTGACGCTGCACGGGACCACGAAGCCGGTGACGCTGGATGTGACGCTGAACAAGCTGGGCGAGCACCCGCTCCCCCAGTACAACGGCATCCTCACCGCCGGCATCTCCGCACGCGGCACCATCGAGCGCTCGGATTTCGGCGTTTCCAAGTACACCCCCGCGATCGGCGACGAGATGGAGCTGCTCATCGAGATCGAGGGCTTCGCCCAGGACCAGCTGGACAAGCTGCCCGAGTAAGGGCGCCCTCCACAGACCTGGACCGTACACCGCGCGCCGCCGGGAAGCCGCCCGGCGGCGCGTTCGTGTGTGGACGCCCCGCGTCCGCCGCCAAACGCGGTTTTCCCCAGATCGCGGGGACAGCACTGCGGATCACCCTGGGGATAGCGTTGGGGATGAATTTCCGTCCCCAGATCGCGGGGACGGCCCTGTGGATCACCTTCGGGATAACCTGGTAGTGGCAGCCTCGCCCTCGAACGGGGTAGGATTATCCCCAGAAGCGGTGGAGCCCCTTGGGGACAGCGCCGTGGAGAATGCCGGGACGTGCATTGGGCCGGGATGATCCGGCCCGCCGCCTTGACCCTTCCCCGAGGGCTTCCTACCGTTCGGCCTGTCATGACACGCACCGTCCTGCGCAGCCGCGATGAGCGAATTACGGGCCCGGTGCCCGCATGGGCACCGGGTATGCAGTGCGTCTGATCCCGATCCGCCATCGCCGCGCAGGAGTTTCCCATGCGTGCTGATCCGTCCGGCGCCGCCGCGCCGTCCCAAGCGACCGCATCCGCGCCCCATCCCCACCGCGTCACCTGCTTCGCCATCCGCGCCTGCGCCGATCCCGGCCTGATGCCGCGCGTGCTGGAAGTCTTTGCCAAGCGCAGCCTCACCCCCGAGCGCTGGCACGCCGACCGCATGGGGCCGGAGCGCGACGAGCTGGCCATCGACGTGCAGGTGGCCGACCTGAGCCAACACGAAAGCGCCTTCCTGGCCCGGCTGCTGCGGCAGATCTGGGGCGTGGAGGCCGTGCTCACCTCGGACAAGGACTTCGCGTGAGCTTCTTCGACCGCATCGCCGCCGTCCGCACCTGGGACCCGGATGCCTTCCGCCCCTTCGTGGTGGACGGCCACCGTGTGGGGCGCGTGCGCCACGCCACGGCCCGCGCGCTCGCCGACTTTCCCGACGTTTTCCGGGTGGACGCGGCGGCGGTGACGCTCTCCCCGCGCCTGGCGGACGTGGACGCACGCTCGCGCGCCGTTCACGACGTGGCGGAAACCCTGGCCGCGCGCGGCGACGCGCCCACGCCGCGGGGCGAGGCCTACGGGGTTTCGGAAACCTGGGCGACGCCCGCCCGCCTGCGCCTGGACCGGGGCGTGGTGCCGCTGTTCGGCGTGAAGTCCTACGGCGTTCACCTGAACGGCTTCGTGCGCCGGCCGGACGGCCTGGCGATCTGGGTGGGCACCCGCGCCGCCGACAAGCGCGTCGCCCCCGGCAAGCTGGACCACCTCGTCGCCGGCGGCATGGCCCACGGCGACAGCGCGCACGACACCGTGGTGCGCGAGGCCGACGAGGAAGCCGCCATGCCGGCCGAGCTGGCGCGCCAGGCCACACCGGTCGGCGCGCTCAGCTACGTCTGCGAGGCCGAGAGCGGACTGCGCGACGACACCCTCTTCATCTACGACCTGGATGTGCCGGCCGATTTCACGCCCGCGTGCCGCGACGGCGAGATCGTGCGCTTCGAGCTGATGGACGTGGCGGATGCCCTGGCGCGCGTGCGCGACAGCGACGCCTTCAAGTTCAACGTTTCCGTGGTGATGATCGACTTCTTCATCCGCCACGGCGTCGTCACGCCCGACGAGGAACCGCAGTATCCGGAACTGCTCCAGGCACTGCACGGCGCGGCGTGACCGCCGCCCCGGCGCCCCGGATCACGCCGGATCGCCCAGCCGCGCGGCGACGCTGTCGCACAGCGTGTGCAGCCGGAAGGGCTTGGTGAGCAGCGTCAGTGCCGGGGCGGCTTCCAGTTCGCTGCGCTGCGCGGCCTCGGCGTAGCCCGTCATCAGGATCACCGGCAGGCCGGGCTGGCGCTGGCGCAGGGTGCGGGCCAGCGCCAGCCCGTCCATGCCCGGCATGACGATGTCGGTGACGACGATCTCGGCGCCGGCGCCGTCGTCCAGCAGCCGCAGCGCCTCTTCCCCGTTGGCCGCGGCGGTCACCGCGTAGCCGCGGTTGGCCAGGGCGCGCGCGGCGAAGGTGCGCACGGCCGTGTCGTCGTCGACCAGGAGAACGCGTTGCGCCGCGCCGCCCACCGCCGCATGGGCACTTTCCGAGGTTTCAGCGTCCGCCATGGCCCGCCCCGTCGTGGCGCCCGGTCACACCCCGACCGAGCCGATTTCGGCGGAAAACCTTATCACAAGTCAGGACGACGACGCGACGAAGGTCAGGGACAGTTCGCGTGCTTCTTTCGGGGGATCGGGGCGGCGCGAGCTGAAGGTCGTCTCCGCCCCCGGCGCCAACTGCGATGCCTCGGCACGGAACCGCCACGCCGTCAGGCGCTCCCCGGCCTGATTGTAGAGCGTGGCCCGGATCGGGGGAACGCTTTGCGCCCGGTCGCCGCTGTTCACGATGCGGCCTTCCAGCACGAGCTGGTTGGTGTCGTTCACCAGCTGCCGGCGGCGCGTGACGTCGCGCAGCTTCAGCCCCGGCGCAACGCTGTTCACGGGCACGCCGGCCAGATCGTAGAGCGCCGCCGTCTGGGGCACGTAGGCGACGACCTGCTGGCGGCCGAACCACCCGCCCGCGACGATGGCGAGCACGACGGCGGCGAACACCAGCCAGCCAAGCGGGAAGCGCCGACCCGCGTCCGGCTCCGGGTTGGCCGCGCGCATGGCCCGGCGGTGGGCGGCGCGGAACTCGGCCAGATCCTCGTCGAAGGCGTGGGGCGAGGCCGCTTCGCCCGCCCCGTCGTTACCTTCGGCGGCCGCTGTGCCCTCGCCCGTCTGATTGGGCTCGCCGTCCGGGCTCAGCTCCAGCTCCTCGGACTCGTCGTCGTCCGGCGTGGCGTGCCAGCTGTGCTTGCAGCGCGAACAGCGCACGGTCCGCCCGTACAGGCCGAGCTTCTCAGCCGCCACCCGGAATTGAGAACCGCATTGGGGACAGGTCAGAATCATTGCGCGAGGGCGCTGGAAAACCTTGGTTTCCCGCTTTATAGGTGTCGGCGTCCGTGCGCGCAAGCCGCGGCGTTGCGGCGGCGCGCCCACGCAGGGGGCCAGCAGGGGCCACAAGGGGGACGCCGGTGGTTCGCTTCGACAACGTGAGCTTCCAGTACGGCACCGGCCACCACGTGCTGCGCGATCTCAGCTTCCACCTTCAGCCCGGCTCGTTCCACTTCGTTTCGGGCGCCAGCGGCGCGGGCAAGACCTCGCTGCTGCAGCTGATGTACCTCTGGCACAAGCCGTCCGACGGTCGGGTGAGCCTGTTCGGCAAGGACATCGCCCAGCTCACGCGGCGCGACAAGACGCTGCTGCGCCGGCGAATCGGCGTCGTGTTCCAGGACTTCCGCCTGCTCGACCACCTCACGGCCCTGGAGAACGTCGAGCTGCCGCTGCGCGTCCAGGGCAAGGGCGGCACCAGCGTCTCGGAGCACGTGGCCGAGCTGCTCGCCTGGGTGGGGCTGGGCGAGCACCTGCACGCCTACCCGCCCACGCTGTCCGGCGGGCAGCAGCAGCGCGTCGCCATCGCGCGCGCCGTCATCGGCCGGCCCAGCCTCTTGCTCGCGGACGAGCCCACGGGCAACGTGGATGATCGTCTTGCTCTCCGGTTGCTGTACCTCTTCGAGGAACTCAACAAGATGGGGACGACCGTCGTGATCGCCACCCACAGCGAGCAGCTGGTGCAGCGCTTCCAGCACCCCGTCATCCGCCTCGCGGGCGGGGACAGCGCCGCGGGCGATCCCCCGCGCCAGCGTCACGGCTGAGGCGGGGGACGGCGTGATCTTCGCCCGGCGCGACGTTCCCCTGCAGAAGGACGCCTCGGCCCGCTACCTGCCGTGGCTGATCGGCTTCATGGTCTATCTCGCCACGCTGGCGTTGGCGGCGGCGCTGGCCGTGAGCAACCTGGCCGAGCGCTGGGACACCGGGTTGGCCGGCCGGCTCACGGTGCAGATCCCGCCGCCCGGCCCGGACAGCCAGGTGAGCCGCGCCGCGCAGGTGAACAACGTCGTCGACACCCTCAAGCGCCGGCCCGGCATCGCCAGCGCGCGCCCCATTCCGGACGAGCGGGTGCGCGAGATGCTGGCCCCCTGGCTGGGCGAGCGCCGCAGCCTGGGCGAGCTGCCGCTGCCCGCGCTGGTGGCGGCGCGCGTGAACCGCGCCAACCCGCCCGACATGGCGAACCTCCAGGCCGCCGTGCAAACGGCCGCGCCGCGCGCGACCATCGACGACCACCAGCGCACGCTGGGCCGGTTGCTGGAGGTGGTGCGCTCCTTCCAGGGCGTGGCCGTGCTGGTCATGGGACTGGTCACGGCGGCCGCCGTGGTGACGGTGATCTTCGCCACGCGCACGGGCCTGGCCGTGCACCGCAACGTGATCGAGATCCTGCACCTGATCGGGGCGCAGGACGGCTACATCGCCCGGCAGTTCCAGCACCACGCGCTGCGGCTGGGCCTGCTCGGCGGCGTGATCGGGGTGGTGCTGGCAGCCGCCACGCTGCTGATCCTGCGCGAAGCCATCTCGGTGGGCGGCGGCGCGCTCATCCCGGACCTGGCACTCGCCGGCTGGCAGTGGGCGTCGCTCGGCCTCATCCCGGTGGCGACCGCAGCCGTGGCCACGGCGACGGCGCGGCTGACCGTGCTGCGCACCCTGGCGAGGCTGGCGTGACATGGCCCGCCGGGCGCTCGCCAGCGGCAAGCGTGTGCGCCGGCGCGGCGCCGCTTGGCTGATCGGGCTCGTGGGCCTCGCAGCGGCCGGCTGGTTTGGCGGGTTCCTGTGGTTCACAACCCACCTGCCCGAGCGCGTGGCGGAGCCCACACGCGCCACCGATGCCATTGTCGTGCTCACGGGCGGCAACCGCCGGGTGGCGGTCGGGCTGGACCTCTTGGCCGAGGGCCTGGGTGAGCGCCTGTTGATTTCCGGCGTGCACGAGCGCGTCGACCTGGACGCGGTGCTCAAGGCGAACGGGCGCGATCACGGCGACATCACCTGCTGCGTCGACCTGGGCCACACGGCACGGACGACGCGCGGCAACGCGGACGAGACCGCCGAATGGGTGACCCGGCACGGCGTCGAGTCCCTCCGCCTCGTCACCGCCGCCTACCACATCCCGCGCAGCCTGCTGGCGTTCCGCGCCCGCTTGCCGGACGTGCACATCGTGCCCCATCCCGTGTTCCCGCCGGGGCTGAGCGCCGCGCCCTGGTGGCGCGCGCCGAACAAGGCGCGCCTGCTGATGACGGAATACAGCAAGTACCTCGCCGCGCTGGTGCGCGAGAGCCTGACCGGAGCCGCTCATCCATGATGCGCTCGCTGACGTTCAACGTGGTCGGCTTCGCCTGGACCGCGTTCATGATGATCGCCTGCCTGCCGTTGCTGGCGGCGCCGCGGCGGTGGATCCTGGCTGGCGGCCGCGTGTGGATCCGGGTGCTGTTCTGGCTGCTGCGCGGGATCGTCGGCCTGGGCCACGAAATCCGCGGGCGCGAGAACCTGCCGGACCCGCCCTTCCTGGTGGCGGCCAAGCATCAGTCCGCCTGGGACACCCTCGCGTTTCCGCTGGTGTTCGACGACCCCGCCTACATCCTGAAGCGCGAGTTGACCTGGAGCCCGCCGTTCGGCTGGTACCTGCTGCGCCACGGCGCCGTGCCCATCGACCGTGCGGGCGGCGCCGCGTCCCTGCGCCGCATGCTGCGCGGGGCGCGGGCCGTGGTCGACCAGGGCCGGCCGCTGATCATCTATCCCGAGGGCACGCGCCGGCCGCCCGACGCGCCCGGCGACTATCATCCGGGCGTGGCCGCGCTGTACCGCGACCTCAACCTGCCGGTTGTGCCCATCGCGCTCAATTCCGGGGTGTTCTGGGGGCGGCACGCCTTCCGCAAGCAGCCGGGCCGGATCGTCATGGAAATCCAGCCGCCCATCGAACCGGGCCTGAGCCGCAAGGCCTTCATGCGCCGCCTGACCGACAGCCTGGAACCGGCGACGGCGCGGCTGGTGCGCGAAGCGCGCGGCGACAAGCAGGCCGTATCCGAGCAGGCCCGCGCGGGGTGAGCCCTACCCCGGCGGCGTGCCGAAACGCGCGCGAAAGCGGGCCCGGTCCGCGTCCAGCCGGCGCCGGGCGTTGCGCTCCGACAGGCCGTAGCGCGCGTAGCGCAGCAGGTTGGGAACCAGGATCACGACCCCGATCACGATCACGCACAGCGCCAGCCCGATGAAGATGTTGAGCACGCGGTCGCGGCGGTTGACGCGGTTTTCCGCAACGATGCGCTCCAGCGCGGCGAGGTGGCGCTTGAATTGCCGCCGGCCGATCCGGGCCAGCCGCGCGGGGTCGCCGACGAAGGCGCCCTCGGGGTCGGCATCCTCGCTGTACTGAAAGCCCTGAAGCCAGGCGCGCAGGGCCTTGAACGGCGAGCGAGCCGCGGCAGCCGGTGCCGCGGCGGTCGGTGCGTGGCGCGGCATCGCCTCCCCCTTCGGCGGCGCGGAGCGATATGCTGTTCTGGCTGGCGACCAACGATGGGCCCCTCCGGGTTAAAGCTTTGTTCAAGCTGGCGCGGCATGATGGGCGGCCTTGGCGGTAAAGGAGCGTGGCGGCATGGACGGCAACCTTTTCGTCCTCGACGGCAGCCAGCAGACGGTGCTGCTGCCGCTTCAGGCCCGGGTAAGCGGGACCCGCGCGGCGGAAACCCTTCAGGTGCCGGCCCGCGGGGACATCAGCTTCGGCGGCAACACGGGCGACCGGGTGGAATTCGCGCGCGACGCCGACGCCTACGATTTCTCCGCCGGCGGCAACGTCTTGACGGTCTCGCGCCCCGACGGCGCCAGCGCGGAGATCGCGCTCAACGCCGATGTCGAGCTGGCCTTCGCCGACGGCAGCACGACCGCCGGCATCGACGCGGGCAGCGGCACCCCGAGCGTTCAGGTGGACGGGCGGGCCGTCGATTCCGGCTTCGATCCGTCGACGGTCAACCTGGATGGCACGGACATCTCCGGCATCGCCGACACCGGAAGCGGCGGCACCTCGACGAGCGACGGATCCGATGACGGCGGCGCAACCGCGGGCGCCGAACTGGAAGCCACCTTCACGGACCCGGCGGGTGTGTTCGACGGCGTCCGGCCGGAGCTGCGCGACTCCCTGCAAGCGGCCTGGGTGCAGTGGACGGACGAACTGGCCATCGACACCGACGTCACGATCGAGGCCGAGATCATCAGCGACCCCGATCTCCCGGACAGCACCCTCGCGCAGGCCCTCAGCGGGACGACCGTGGACACGGGGCTGGTCGACGACGCGGGCCAGCCGGTGCACCAGCAGGGCGTCGTCGCGGAGCTGAAGACCGGCACCGATCCCAACGGCATCGGCGAGGATCTGCGCATCGAGATCCCCGAGGTCGACGACTGGGTCTTCAACACCGAGCTGTCCGAGGACGTGCCGCGCACGCAGTTCGATGCACTCACCATCCTGACGCACGAGCTGGGCCACGTTCTCGGCTTCAACGGCACGCACACCAGCAACGTCGGCCGTGTGTCCACCTTCGACACCAACGTCGAAAGCGACCCCTTCGGCGGCCTCGTCTTCGACGGCGCGTCGGCGCGCGAGGCGAACGGCGGGGATACCGTCCCGCTGGCGGACGGCGATCCCTACCATCTCGCCGACGACGGCGACCTCATGGCCACCGCGCTCAGGGCCGGGGAGAGCCGGGACATCAGCGACGTGGACCTGGCGATGCTGGCCGACGCCGGGGTGCCGCTGGCGGGTGAAACCGTGGAGGTCGCCTGACCCTTTGCCGCGCGAGCTTGTGCCGCCAAACTGCCGGGACCACAGGCACCGGCGGACGCGCGCGGCATGACGGTCCAGTTGACGCCCATCGCCCAGCGCATCTGGGACATGAAGTACCGCCGCAAGGCGGCCGACGGAACGCCCCTGGAAGCCGACATCGGCGAGACCTGGGACCGCGTGGCCGCCGCGCTCGCCCAGGCCGAGCCGGCGCACACGCGCGCGGCGCAGCGCGACGCCTTCCGCGCGGCGCTCGACGATTTCCGCTTCATGCCGGCGGGCCGCATCCTGGCCGGCGCGGGCACGGGGCTGGAGGTCACGCTCTTCAACTGCTTCGTCATGGGCACGATCCCGGACGACCTGCACGGGATCTTCACCCACCTGCGCGAAGCTGCGGAAACGCTGCGCGCCGGCGGCGGCATCGGCTACGACTTCTCCACGCTGCGCCCAGCGGGCGCGCCCGTGCGCGGGCTGGGCGGCACGGCTTCCGGGCCCGTCAGCTTCATGGACGTCTGGGACGCGATGTGCCGCACCATCATGAGCGCCGGCAACCGGCGCGGCGCCATGATGGGCACGCTGCGCTGCGACCACCCGGACATCGAGGCCTTCATCGCCGCCAAGGCGGACCCGGCCCGCCTGCGCATGTTCAACCTTTCGGTGCTGGCGACGGACTCCTTCATGGCCGCCGTCGAGGCGGACGACGCCTGGCCGCTGACCTTCGGGGGCGAGGTGTACCGCACGCTGCGCGCCCGCGAACTGTGGGACCGCATCATGGCGGCCACCTACGATTACGCCGAGCCGGGCGTCATCTTCATCGACCGCGTGAACGCCCTCAACAATCTCGCATATTGTGAAATTATTCATGCAACCAATCCGTGCGGCGAAGAGCCATTGCCCCCGTACGGGGCGTGCCTGCTCGGCTCGATCAATCTGGCGCGGCTGGTGCGCCATCCCTTCACGGACGCGGCCGACCTGGACGTAAGCGCGCTGGACGAGCTGGTGCCCCGGGCCGTGCGCATGTTGGACAACGCCATCGACGTCTCGCGCTTCCCGCTGGCGCAGCAGCGCGAGGAAGCCGTGGCCAAGCGCCGCATCGGGCTCGGCGTGACCGGGCTGGCCGACGCGCTGATGATGTGCGGGCTGACCTACGGCAGCGACGCCGCCGTCGCGCGCACCGGAGACTGGCTGCACGCGCTACAGCGGCGATCCTATCTGGCTTCGGTCGAGCTGGCGCGCGAGCGCGGCCCCTTCCCGCTGTTCGACCGCGAGCGCTACCTGGAAAGCCCCACGGTGCAGGCGCTGGACGCCGACGTGCGCGCGGCGATCGCCGCGCACGGCGTGCGCAACGGCCTCGTCGGCTCGGTCGCGCCCACGGGCACGATCTCGCTGGTCGCCAACAACGTCTCCTCCGGCCTGGAGCCGGTCTACAGCCCGAGTTATACGCGCAAGATCCGCCAGCGCGACGACACCCACCGCGAGGTCACGGTCACGGATTACGCCGTGGCCGAATACCGCCGCCTGGTGGGCGATGACAGCGCCCTGCCGCCCGCCTTCGTCGACACGGAATCGCTGACACCGGACGCTCACGTCGCCATGCAGGCGGCGGTGCAGCGCTACATCGACGCCTCGGTGTCCAAGACGATCAACGTCCCCGCCGACATCGGCTTCGACGCCTTCAAGGACGTCTACCGCCGCGCGTTCGAGGCGGGCTGCAAAGGCTGCACCACCTACCGTCCGAACCCCACGACCGGCGCGGTGCTGGAAGCCGGCGGCGATGCGGGCCAAACCAGCCCGGGTGACCACCGCACGCTCGCCGAGGAACCGTGCCGGGTCTGTGGTGCCCGCGAGGTGCTGGGCCATCCGGGGTGCCGGGTGTGCGCGCACTGCGGCGCCTCCCGCTGCGGGGCGTGAGCCGCGAGCCGCACCACAGTTAACGCATTTGAATATCTCGAAATTGAAATGTTGTGGCGTGGGCGAAGCCGCACTAGCGTTCCCACAACCGTCGATGCTGGAGAGGTCCCGCGTGCCCACGAGCGAGAGGAGCCTGCCCCAACAGTTCACCGGCCCGACGTGCCGCGCGTTCGTGCATACGTGGTGCGGTTGGCGGGACGCGGCCAGGACCGTGATCCCGGCACGCAGCGGGATCGCCCCGGAAAGCCTGGGCCGCTTGATGGCCGATTGTCTGGTCATGGATTTCGACGGCGACGCGGGCGACCCCGTCATCCGGCTCGCCGGCTCGAACGTGGTCGAGCGCTGGGGATTCGAGCCCACCGGCATGCGTTTCCGCGACTGCCTGCCGGGAGAACACGCGGACTGGCGCGTCCACGTCATCCGCGAGGCCGTCCAGCATCCCTGCGGCATGCGGCTGGTGCGCGAGGTCGTGCGCCGCCACGGCCTGGCCTACCGCGCGGAGATCTGTTTCCTGCCCGTGGCGGACGACCGCCGCGGCGTTTGCCAGTTTTTTGCCGTTTCCGACAGCGACGAGCGCCCCTTCTCCGTGGACACGCGCGCCAACCCGGCCGCGCGCGAGGGCGCGCTCGACATCACCTTCATCGACATTGGCGCGGGCGTCCCCAGCCGCCGCACGGCCGCCGTCGGCTGACCATCCCTCAGGTGGCGCCGTCCACCTCGCGCAAGAGCTCATGCAGCGTGTGGTCGTGCATGTCCAGCGCGTCCAGGTGCGCCACGGTGTTGCGCAGGTAGTCCACGCACGGACCGCCGCGCCCCTCGCCCTGGCGGATGAGGCGCACCATCTCCGCGCGGCTGATGTCGCCGGCGTACTGCGGGTGACCGGGATCGACGACGAAGCCCGCCGCCATGACGCGCCCATCGTCGGTATCCACGGCCAGCCAGCGCGGATCGTAGACCCCCAGGACCATCTCGCGGTCGTGCAGGTAGTCCATGACCCACTCGCCCTCGGCGGCGGGCACGCGGTACACGAGCCCGTGGCACGAGCCGCCGCGGTCGAGGCCGAGCACGAGGCCCGGCCGGTCGGGTGTTCCGCGATAGGTGTGGGAATACACGCAAAAGCGGCGGTGATAGCCGCGCAACAGCCCCCGCTTGACCTCGAGGTGCGGAAAGCCCGGCCGCCAGATGAGCGAGCCGTAGGCGAACACCCAGAAATCCGCGTCCGGCGGCGGGTCCAGCCGCGGCTTGCCCTGGTAGAACTTGGCTGACTGATCGGATCGGGTCATGGTCCGGGGCCCGTGATGAACGCGCCGGCGGAGCCTACCCCGTCCGGCGGGGCGGGAAAACCGCCGCGACCCGCCTGCTCACACCGGCCCGCGCACACGAGGAGACGTGCCATGCGCCGCAAGCTGCTGGTTTTCGTGCCGCTGGCGCTGCTCGTGCTGACGGCGTCCGTCGTCGGCGGCGGCTGGCTGTGGGCCAGCACGGCACTGGCGGAAAGCTGGCGCAACTGGCTCGCCGAGCGGCGCGCGGAGGGCTATGCCTTCACCGATGCCGAGCCCGAGATCGGAGGCTTTCCGAGCCGCATCACCGCGCGCTTCGACGGCCCCGCCGTGCGGGCGCCCGCCGGCTGGCACTGGCAGCTTCCCGGCGTGACGGCGAGAGCGCAGCTGACACAGCCGTTGACGGTGCACTGGCGCGCGCCGGGCACGCACACGCTCACCACCCAGGCGGGCCGCACACTGCGCCTGGACGGCAAGGAAGCGCGGGGGCGGGCCACCCTCTCGACCGCCGGGGCCCTCCAGCGCGGCCGGATGCGGCTCGCGGAGGTCGACCTGACGGGCCTTCGGGCGGGCCGGGTTGGCGCCGAGCACGTCACCGCGCGCATGGGCGGTGGGGCAAACGCCGGTGAGCACCGCGTCCCACTCCGGACGGAGGCTCGACAGGTCACGCTGCCGGCCCCACTGGCGCTCCCGCTCGGCCGGACGGTGCGGCGCATCCGCATCGACGCCACGCTGCGCGGGCCGCTTCCGGACGCGATCACGCGCGAGGGCCTGCAGGCCTGGCGCAGCAACGGCGGCGCGCTGGAAGTCCACGCGGCAAGCGTCCACTGGGCGGACGTCACGGTCAAAGCCGACGGTCAAGTGGCCCTGGACGAAAAGCTGCGCCCGGCGGGCACGCTTCAGGTCGACGTGCGCGGGCTGGAACCGGCCGTCCGGGCGCTGCTGGAGGCCGGCTGGGTGTCGGAGCGCATCGCCGGCTATGCGCGCATGCTGGCGGCGGCGCTGCAGCAGGTTCAGGACGAGGGGCCGAAGACGATCACCGTTCCCCTTCATTTCCGGAACGGGAAGGTGCTTGTGGGTCCGATGCCGCTGGGGCGGCTTTCTCCGGTTCTCGCGGATCGAACGAGCCGGCCTGATGCGCCTCGATGACGCCGCGCCGGATCTGGCGCGCCCGGTCGAAGCGCTCGGCGAGCACCTCGCCCTCGCCCCAGCGGATGGCACGCTGAAGTGCGGTGATGTCCTCGTTGAAGCGCTGCAGGATCTCCAGCACCGCATCCCGGTTGTTCAGAAAGATGTCGCGCCACATAACGGGGTCGGACCCGGCGATGCGCGTGAAGTCGCGGAAGCCGCCGGCGGCGAACTTGATGACCTCCTGGCGCTCGTCGCCCTCCAGGTCCGACGCCGTGGAGACGATCGTGTAGGCGATCAGGTGCGGCAGATGCGAGGTGATGCCGAGCACGCGGTCGTGGTGACGCGGGTCCATCTCCTCGACCATCGCGCCCACGCCCTGCCAGAGCGCCGTGATCCGCGCGATCGCGTCGCGGTCCGTGCCCGGCGGCGGCGTGAGGATGGTCCAGCGGTCCTCGAACAGCTCGGCGAAGCCGGCCTCCGGCCCCGACTTCTCCGTGCCCGCGACCGGATGGCCGGGCACGAAGTGCACGTGGTCCGGCACGAAGGGGCCGATGTCGCGGATCACCGACTGCTTCACCGAGCCGACGTCGGTGACGATGCTTTCCGCCTTCAGCACCGGCGAGACGGCCTCGGCCAGCGCGGGATAGGCGCTCAGCGGCGTGGCGAAGACGACGATGTCGGCGTCCGCCGCCGCTTCCGCCGGGTCGCCCGTGGCCGCGTCCACGATGCCGAGGTCGAGCGCCGTCCGCCGCGTTTCCGGCGAGCGGGCGCAGCCCACGATCTCCCCGACCAGGCCGTGGCGGCGCGCCGCCAGCGCCAGCGAGGAGCCGATCAGGCCGATCCCCAGGATCGCCAGGCGGTTGGCGACGCGCTGCCCGCTCATCCCGGCTGCCCCGCGAAGGCGTCGAGCGCGTCGGCGGCCATGTGCATGTCCTCGCTGCCGCCGATGGAGACGCGCAGGCAGTCCGGCAGGCCGTACTTGCCCATCTGGCGCACCAGCACGCCGCCCGCCTTGAACGTGCTGAGCGCCCGTTCGGCCGCGTCCTCGTCGGCGAAGCGCAACAGGACGAAGTTGGCCTCCGACGGCAGCGC
The DNA here is from genome assembly GCF_900100655.1 of Limimonas halophila. NCBI lineage: Bacteria > Pseudomonadati > Pseudomonadota > Alphaproteobacteria > Rhodospirillales > Rhodovibrionaceae > Limimonas > Limimonas halophila. Next base: position 49,603 of record NZ_FNCE01000010.1, on the reverse strand, counting down.
CTCGATGCCGGCGGCCTGCGCGCGCTCGCGGAACCAGGCACGCCACTGCGTGTTGTGCGCCACCGAGCGCGCGACGAAGTCGCGGTCCTGCACGGCGGCCGCGCCGGCTTCCTGCGCCGGGGTGGCGACGTTGAAGGGCATGCGCACGCGGTTGAGCACGTCGACGATCCCCGGCGGCCCGTAGGCCCAGCCGATGCGCAGGCCGGCGAGCCCGTAGATCTTGGAGAAGGTGCGCGTCACCACGACGTTCCCGCTGCGCGCCGCCAGCTCCGCGCCGTCGCTGTAATCGCCGGCCGTGGCGTACTCGGCGTAGGCGGCGTCGATCACCAGCAGCACGTCCTCGGGCAGGCCGGCGTGCAGGCGCTCCAGCGACGCGCGCGAGAGGTAGGAGCCCGTGGGGTTGTTCGGGTTCGCCAGGAAGACCGCGCGCGTCTCCGGCGTCACGCGCGCCAGAATGGCGTCCACGTCGGTCGTGAGGTTCGCCTCCGGCGCCGCTACCGGGGTGGCGCCCGCCGTGGTGGCGAAGATGGGGTACATCAGGAAGCCGTGGCGGCTGTAGACGACGCGGTCGCCCGGCCCGGCGTAGGCCTCGGTCAGCAGCCCGATCAGCTCGTCCGAGCCCGCGCCGCAGACGATGCGCGCCGGGTCCAGGCCGTGCACCTCGCCGATGGCCGTGCGCAGCGCGGCGCTGTGGCCGTCCGGGTAGCGATTCAGGCCCTCGCGCGCGGTCTCGTAGGCCTCCAGCGCGCGCGGGCTGGCGCCGAAGGGGTTCTCGTTGGAGGCGAGGCGGGCGACGCGCGAGAAGCCGGGCAGCTCCTTTTCGCCGCCCTGATAGGGCTCGGTGGCCAGGATGCCGGGGCGCGGCTGCGGCGGCATGGAACGTCTCCGGGCTCGAAAAAGGTATCAGGCCAGTTCGGCGGCGGTCAGCGGCACGGCGTAGCTGCCGAGCGCGCGGGCGTCGGCGACGGCGGGCGTGCCGGCGAGCGTTTCCAACCGGTTGTCGCCGGGCACGACCACGCCCGGCGTTTCCAGAAGGTGGAGCCGGCCGCCCCCGTTGTCAGCGGGCGCGGTCTGCCAGGCCACGGGCTCGAAGCCGGCGTCGGTGACGGCCGTGCTGACGTCGGCGTCGGTGGCCTCGCCGGTGGCTTCCAGGGCGAGGAAGCTGCGGTCGTTGCCCGTGTCCTCCGCGGGCGCGGCGCCGACCGCCAGGGCCTCGGCGTCGCCGGCGCGGCTGGCGGGCGCGGCGAACGGCAGGCGGGCGATGATGGGCGGCGCGCCGGGATCGCGGGCGAGCCGGCGCCACCACGGCTCGGCCTCGCCCGGCTGGGGCATTGGCAGCACGCCCACGGCCGCGTCCCCGCGCCGCACGGCAGCCAGCACCTCGCCCGCATCGGCGAGCTCGAGGGTGGGCGTCAGCGCGCCGAAGTGGTCCACGGCCAGGGTCTTCATGGCGCCGTTGCCGGCGGTCGGCACGGCCACGGAAAAGTCGCCCTGGAGCGACAGCCCGGCGGCGAAGATCTCGCGCCAGATGCGCACGAGCGCGGGCTTGGGGAAGCTGCCCTGGTGGCGGGCCATGAGCCGGCGCAGCACCAGCGCCTCGCGCCCGGGGCGGATATACACGCCGTCGCCCGATTTGGCCCGGCCGACATGCGCCTGCACGTCGCCGCGGCGCATGAGCAGGTCGTGCAGCGAGTCGTCGATGGCGTCGATTTCCTGGCGCAGCTCGGCGAGCGAGGTTTCCCCCAGCGTCATGGCACCCGTATCCTGGTCGATTGGCCGGCCGCGCGAAGCGCGTGGCCAGCCCGTCGGTTGGCCGGCGGCGCGCGGCGGCCCGGCCACGACCGGTCGGCGCACCTGCCCATCGGGACGGCGTGTGGCAGCCCCCGCACACGTCGTGTAGGAATAGGGTGTCACCCGCGGCAGATCAAAACAAAACCCCGCGCGGGCGGCGACCCGACCGCAAAACCCCCACGCCGTATCCGTTGACAGCCCGGACCGGGGTTTCTAGCTCTCAACGTCCACGTGTCCAAGCGGTTCGGCCGATTGGACGTGCGCCGCTAGCGTGTGCGATGGGCTTTCGCCGGTGAGGGCCTGGGGCCACACGAGCCGCGAGTTGCGATGAAGATGGACAATCCCGCGCCCACCAGCAGCCCGGCCCGGGCCGCGCTCGACGCCGGCCACCGCGTCGAGCTGGGCCACGAGACGCCGCTGAAGCTGGACTGCGGCGCGGAACTCGGCCCCTTCCGCATGGCGTACCGCACCTACGGCACGCTCAATGCGGACCGCTCCAACGCCATTCTGGTGTGCCACGCGCTCACGGGCGACCAGCACCCCGTGGACCCGCCGCATTCGCGCAAGGCCGGGTGGTGGTCGCTGATGATCGGCCCCGGCAAGCCGCTGGACACCGATCACTACTTCATCGTCTGCGCCAACGTGCTGGGCGGCTGCTCGGGCACCGAGGGACCGCCGGAAATCCGCCGCGACACGGGCGAGCCGTGGGGCCTGGACTTCCCCGTCATCACGATCGCGGACATGGTGCGCGCCCAGGTGATGCTGCTGGACCACCTGGGCATCGAGAAGCTGTTCTGCGTCATCGGCGGCTCGATGGGGGCGATGCAGGCGCTGCAGTTCGCCTCGGCGTATCCCGAGCGCACCTTCGCCGCCGTGCCCATTGCGGGCGCGGCGCGGCACTCGGCCCAGAACATCGCCTTCCACGAGGTCGGCCGACAGGCCATCATGGCCGACCCGGACTGGCAGGGCGGCGACTACATGAAGGCCGGCACGGCACCGCGCCGGGGCCTTGCGGTGGCGCGCATGGCCGCGCACATCACCTACCTCTCGGAAGCCGCGCTGCACCGCAAGTTCGGCCGCAGCCTGCAGGACCGCAAGAGCGTCACCTACGGCTTCGACGCCGACTTTCAGGTGGAGAGCTACCTGCGCCACCAGGGCTCCACCTTCGTCGACCGCTTCGACGCCAACGCCTATCTCTACATCACCCGCGCGATGGACTACTTCGACCTGGTGTCGGAGCACGGCGGCGTGCTGGCGGAGGCCTTCCGCGACACCCCGGTGCGCTTCTGCGTCATCTCCTTCACCAGCGACTGGCTCTTCCCCACCCCGGAAAGCCGCGAGGTCGTCCACGCCCTCAACGCCGCGGCGGCCGACGTGAGCTTCTGCGAGATCGAGTCCGACAAGGGCCACGACGCCTTCCTGCTGGACGAGCCCGAGTTGTTCGCCGTGTTGCGCGGCTTTCTCCAGGGCTGCGCCGAACACCGGGGGCTGGGCCGGTGAGCGCCGCCGCCGACACCCCCGCCCCGCGCCGCGAGAGCATCCGCGCCGACCTCCAGCTCATCGCCGGCATGGTCGAGCCGGGGGCGCGCGTACTGGACGTTGGCACGGGCAACGGCGCGCTGCTGGAACTGCTGGTGCACGAGCGCGCCGCCATCGGCCGCGGGATCGAGTTGAGCCAGGCCGGAGTGAACGCCTGCGTGCGCCACGGGCTTTCGGTGGTCCAGGGCGACGCCGACACCGACCTGAAGGACTATCCCACGCGCGCGTTCGACTACGTCGTGCTGTCGCAAACGCTGCAAGCCACGCGCGCGCCCAAGCTGGTGCTGGAGCACCTGGTGCGCATCGGCCGGCACGCCATCGTCTCCTTCCCCAACTTCGGGCACTGGCGCGTGCGCGGGCACCTGCTCCTACACGGGCGCATGCCGGAAACCGGGTTCCTGCCCGATCCCTGGTACGAAACGGCGAACATCCACCTGTGCACGATCCGCGATTTCCTGGCGCTCGCGGACAGCCTCGACATCACGGTCGAGCGCGCGCTCAGCCTGGACGACAAGGGCTTCGACAAGAAGCTCCGAACGCCCTGGTTCTCGAACGTGCTGGCAGAGCAGGGATTGTTCCTGCTGCGCAAGAACGGGGCCTAACCGACCACCGGCACGATGCCGCGACGAACTTGGCCGGCGCGTCTCAACGATCGGTCAAGATTCCCCTCCCACCCTCCGCGGCGGTTTACGCAATGTGGGTTCGCGCCCATTTGACAAACCGGCGTGTCAACAGCGTTCGCCGTACAAACCGCGGTTCAGGCAGACCCAAGCGCGACCGGGAGAGGACAAATGTTCGCCGCGCTCGCCAATCTTTCGTTCGGGCGCAAGATCGCGCTCGCCTTCGGCAGCCTCACGGCCGTGGCGCTCGTCGTCGGTGCCGTGGTCTTCAGCCAAGTCCAGACGATCCACGAAATCACGGTCACGGTCGACAAGCGCTACAAGAGCCTCGTCGCCATTGAGGAGATGCGCGCCAACATGCGCGGCCAGCTCGTCGCGCTGCGCAGCTACGTTCGCACGGGCGAGACCGGGTTCGTCGAGCAATACCGGGAACGGGCGTCGCGGTTCGACACGGCCCTGGCCCGCGCCGACGAGCTGGGGTCCACCGACCGCAGAGAGCAGGAGATCCGCGACACGCTCAAGGACGCCGTGACGACCTGGCGCTCGGACGTGGCCCAGCCGCTGATCGAAACGGCGCGCGACGACCAGGCCGAGGCGCGCGACATGCTCGCCAACCGCGCGAACCAGGACAAGGCGGACGCCATCCGTGCTGCCCTGGCCGACTATGAGAGCCTTCAGCAGGACGCCGTCGCCGCGGCGCGCGAGCGCGAGGCCAGCGCCAACGCCTGGGCGTTCTGGAGCCTGCTGATCGGCGGCGGCGTGGTCGTCGTGCTGAGCGTCCTGTCGGGCCGGCTGCTGGTCGGCTGGACCGCCGACCCGGCGCGCCGGATTACCCAGGCGCTCAACGCGTTGGCGGAAGACGACACGAGCGTGCGCATGCATCTGCCCGAACGCCGCGACGAGATGGGCGAAGCGGCACAGGCCGTGCGCACCCTGCGCGAGGCCACGGACAAGCGCCTGCGCCTGGAGCGCGAGCAGGCCGAGGAGAACCGCCGCCGCGAAGAGCGCACCAAGCGCCTGGAAGAGCTGATGCAGGGCTTCGAGCGCGACATCGGCACGATCATGCAGACACTGCGTGCCTCATCGGAACAGCTGGACAGCACCGCGCACACGATGAGCGACGCCGCCAGTCAGGCCGCCGACCGCGTGACGACCGTGGCCTCCAGCGCGGAGCAGGCCTCGACCAACGTGGACACCGTCGCCTCCTCGGCACAGGAACTGTCCAACTCCATCGGCGAGATCGGGCGGCAGGTGAACCGCTCCACCGAGATCGCCACCAGCGCCGCCGAAGAAGCCCAGAGCACGACCGAGACGATGGAGGGGCTGCAAACCACCGCGCGGAACATCGGCGAGGTCGTGACGATGATCCAGGACATCGCCGACAAGACCAACCTGCTTGCGCTCAACGCCACGATCGAGGCGGCGCGCGCGGGCGAGGCCGGCAAGGGCTTCGCCGTCGTGGCCGACGAGGTGAAGTCGTTGGCGAACCAGACCTCCAAGGCGACGCAGCAGATCGAGGGCGAGATCCGCTCCGTTCAGGAACAGACCCGGAAGGCGGTGGACGCCATCGCTTCGATCACCAAGACGATCGAGGAGATCAAGGAGGTCGCCCACAGCATCGCCAGCGCGATCGAGGAGCAGAACTCCGCCACCGACGAGATCGCGCGCAACGTCGCCGAGGCGGCGGAAGGCACCGGCCAGGTGACCAAGAGCGTCGAGGGCGTGCGCGAGGCCGCCGACGAGACGCAGAGCGCGTCCAAGGAGGTCACGGGCGCGGCCGAGAACGTCGCCAAGCAGACGCGCGAGCTGAGCGAGACCGTGGACGATTTCCTGAAAAAAGTGAACGCGGTCTGATCGCCGCTCACCCCGAACCGGACGCGGCGCCGTCCGCGTCCGGTTCGGCAGTCATCGAGCAGACCTGTGAGCTGCCGATTTGGAAAAACGACGCCAATCCTCAAATCTTTGGAATACAATAGATACGCAACGAACCATTACGAGTTTAGTTCCCCCTGCTCACGGAATGAAAGCGTCCACATATGCACTAACCCAGGTTAGTGATCAGTGGAGATTCTTTGTTTTGGGTACACACCCCCTTATGGAATCATAACCCCAATAAAGATACGGCCATTCCAACGCGAATGGCGCCAAGCGGGAGAAATCCGGCATGACGGTTGAAGCCCAGACGACGGAAAACCGTCACAAGGACGTCGACGTCAAAAAGGCCTATTTCGGCTTCGGTGAGCGCGAGGCGGACACCGTGCGCACGGTCCGCGGCGAGGTGGTGGACCGCCACCTCGACGACATCCTCGACCGCTTCTACCGGCACATCACCGACTATCCCGAACTCGCCGCGATGTTCGGCGGCGACGGCGACATCCGCCGTGTGCGCGAGGCGCAGAAGCACCACTGGCATCTGCTCTTCAGCGGCACGTTCGACGGCGAATACCGCGAATGTGCCCGCCGCGTGGGCGAACAGCACTACAAGATCGGTCTTGCCCAGACCTGGTACATGGGCGGCTACTGCACGATCCTGAACGAACTCGTGGACCGGGCGATCAATATCTACAAGTTCCGCCCGGCCAAGCTGTCGTCGGTGATCCAGACCATCAACAAGGCCGTGTTCCTGGACATGGACATGGCCCTGGAGGTCTACAACGACATGGCGCTGGAACAGCGCGAGCAGCGCAACCGGCGGCGCGGCGAGATGATCGAGGAATTCGACACCACCGCCAAGGACGCGCTCGCGAGCATCCGGGATGCGACCCAGCAACTGCAGGACACCGCGACCGAAATGCGGCGCATGGCGCGCGAGACGGGCGAGCAGACGCAGGACGCCGTTTCCGCCGTCTCGGATGCCAACAGCAACGTCCAGACCGTCGCCTCCGCCGCGCAGCAACTGAACCAGTCCATCGAAGAGGTTTCGCAGCAAGTCAATCAGGCGTCCAGCACCGCCCGCACCGCACGGGGGGAAGCGGAAAGCGCCAACGAGCGCGTCCAGGCCCTGGAACACGCGGCCGGGCAGATCGGCGACGTCATCCAGCAGATCCAGGACATCGCGGAAAAGACCAACCTGCTCGCCCTGAACGCGACCATCGAGGCGGCACGCGCCGGGGAAGCCGGCAAAGGCTTCGCCGTCGTCGCGGACGAAGTCAAATCGCTCGCCAACCAGACGCAGAAGGCCACCGAAGACATCGCCGCCCGCATCACCAAGGTGCAGAACGAAACGCGCGAGGCCGTGTCCGCGATCGAACGCATCTCCGCCAGTGTCCGCGACATCGACGAGGCGGCGTCGAGCATCGCAAGCGCGATGGAGCAGCAAACGACTTCGACCCAGGAAATCGCCCGCAACGTGGCCCAGGCCTCGGACGGCACCGAACGGGTATCCCAGGGCATCCAGGACGCCGCGCAGGCGGTCGAGAACACCCGGGCCAAGGCCGAGCATGTGCTGGAGGCCGCCAGCGCCATCAGCGACCGCGGCCAAGGCCTGGAAGATAAGGTCGAGCGTTTCCTGCGCGACGTGCAGGCCGTGTGACGCCGCCCCCTCGCGCACATTCTTTTGCACAAGAAACCATCATTTTGTTGCGGCTGCGCAGCGGGCTGAATGGACAGCGCAGACGAAACTGGTTGACAAAATCCATAAAAAATATATGGTTTTTACTGGTGAAACATCCTTGTCATTCCGCCGCGCAGACGAGGCGTTCATGACGGACCAGGAAGGCAGGCAAGCGAGCCGCGTCCGCTCGTGTCCGGAGCTGGGGCGACTTGCACCCGACGTGGCCGAAATCGTGCAGTCGCAATGCCCGGGATGTCGTCGGGCGGGCGGACAGTGCCTTGTCCAGTCGCTTCGCGCCATGCAATCGGGAACGAGGTATGACGATCACGGATGAATTGCCCGCCTATCTCCCGGACGGCGTGATCTCGGTCGATGCCGACCAAACCATTGTGTTTGCAAACGCCGGGGCCGGCGACATCTTCGGGTACAGTCCCGCCAATCTCCTCGGCCAACCGCTGGAGATCCTGATTCCGCCTCGCTATCGGACGGCGCACCGGGACCATGTCGAGCGCTTCCTGAGGGCCGACGAGGCTGGCCGCTTCATGGGACAACGGGGCGAGATCGTCGGCTTGCGCGCGAAGGGGGCGGAATTTCCCGCCGAGGCGTCCTTTTTCAAAACCGAGCACGAAAACACGCATTATCTTACCGCCGTGGTGCGGGACATCACGGAGCGAAAACAGCGCCAGCAAGAGCTCGTTGCCGCGCGGCGGGCCGCAGAGGAAGCGAACAAGGCCAAGGATCACTTGATTACGAGCATCAACCACGAACTCCGGACGCCGCTCAACGCCATCGTCGGATTTTCGTCGATGATCGAGAACGACATATACGGAAATATCGGCAATGAAAACTACATCGATGCAGCTCGTAACGTCAAAGACTCCGCGAAACATCTTCTGGAACTTGTCAACGACATATTGACAATGAGCAGCCTCCAAATGGGGCAGTACGATATTCATGAAGAAAATATCAATTTGCGCCAAATCGTTACTGAATGCTGCATGATGAACGAACCGTCAGCCCAAACCAAAGGGGTTGAGCTGGAAGCCGATGTGTCTCCGGCCTGGCATCTTTTGGCCGACCCGAAACTGATCCGGCAAAGCCTCGTCAACGCCCTTGCCAATGCCGTCAAATTCACGCCCGCTGGCGGACGCGTGAAAATTTCCGTGGAACGGACGGCTGCGAACGATGTGGCGTTAACGGTTGCCGACACAGGCAGCGGCATCGACGAAAAAGACCTGCCCCGCGTTACGGATGCCTTCAATCAGGCGGACACGGACAGGATTTCGACATCGGAGGGAATCGGTCTCGGCCTTTCACTGGTCAAAGCGATGGTGGAGAGCCTCGGTGGGCAGCTACACATTGAAAGCACGAAAAACGTCGGCACGTCCCTGATGATGATTTTTCCGGCTTGGCGGCTGCGGTAGTCCGTCAAGCTCGTTCAATCACCGCGACCAGCAGCCGTCGAGGCCACCCACGGCCGTTCACCTCGCCGCTATCCGCTCACGGCCCGCTCCACCAGCGTCCGCACGCGCGGCGGCAGGTCCAAGGTCAGCGCCGCCTCGCGCCCGGTTTCGGACATCTTCGCCCAGGTCTTGGCGAGGATGCGCACGACCTTCGCCTCGTCGTGCTTCTCCACGAAATCGGCGGCATAGCTGTCGAGGAAGACGACGCCGATCACGTCCTCCAGCGCCTGGGTTTCCGGATCGGTCTTGATACCCTGCTTGCGCACGAGCGTTTGCACCCGGCGGATCGTCGCGTCATCGCATTCCGCATCCGCCAGGATGGCCGCGGCAACCTTCGCGTGGTGGCGCTTCAGGTGCGTGCGCCAGCGCAGGTAGCCGTCGCGCCCCTCGGGATAGTCGCCGCGCGGGATCTCCCAGCGCCGCACGTGCTGGGCCGAGGCCGCCAGCCGCAACGCGTCCGAAGCGTCCGGGTACAGGCGGTCCAGCCAGGCGCGCATACGCCGGGCATAGAGCAGCTCCGCCGGCCAGGACTCGCCGTCCACGGTGACCGTGCGTGGGTCCTCGGCGTTGGCGGCATCCAACGCCGCGATGGCGGTGTTCACGTCCCCGGTCATGCCGCCGCCAGCCCCTGCTTGAGGATCAGCTCGGCCATGCGCGGGTCGGGGCCCAGCGGCCCGGCGTAGACGTGCGGCACGCCCGTTTCCGCCAGCAGCTCGGGCACGTCCTCGCGCCCGTGGTTGCCGGCATCGGTGAAGAAGCCGACGGCCACGCATGCGGGCGCGCGGAAGGCGGCCACGGCCTCGCCGATTTCGGGCGGCTCGTCCAGGAACGCCGTGCCGACCTCGGCAAAGCGGCCGCTGTCCGCGATCTCGGCGGCAGACGCCCGCGCGGTCGCGCCCGAGGCCGAATGCTTGCGCGTGCCGTGGCCGACGACCAGCAGCGCCACCTCGCCGGGCGCCCAGCCCCGCCCGGCCGCCGCGGCCTCGCCCATCTCCGCGACCATCTCCGGGATCTCCGCGCGCACCCCGACCGGATCGGCGAGGTGGACGCGCTCGCCCCAGGGGTGCGCGGCCAAGCGGGTGCGCAGCGTCTCCAGGGTGTAGCCGGCAGCCATCATGAAGGGCACGAGCACCGCGCGCGGGGCGTCCAGGCCGCAGAGCACACAATCGATCTTGGGCGTGCCGTACAGCGCCCCGCCCTGCACGCTGTGAAAGATGCCGCGCGCCGCCAGCGCCTCGGCGTGGGTGCTCACCGCGCCGGCCACGCCCTTGGTGCCGTGGGCGCACAGCAGCAGGGCAGTGTCCGCGCGCGCGGCACCCGCAACATCGGACATGGGATCGGCGATCGCTCTCATCCTAGAAACTGTGGCTGTCTTGATCGATGTATGCGGCCCCAACCCTCTCTATAATCTCCCCCTTCCCCAGTTGGGGAAGGGGGAGACGGGTTTGGGCCGCAGGCGCAAACCCAGAGGGGGATGGGACAGTCTGTGACACTGTGATCCCCAGCCGAAAAAGTGGAGCGCATCTGGGCGCGGGCAAACGGCATCCGCGTTCGGGCTGACAGCACGCCGCTTTGCGCGTAAGGCAGTCGAAACGAGTCCCGGCACGCGAGGTTCCGCGATGCAGCACCTGGTCGAGCGCACCGACGCCGCCGTCCCCATCACCCCGCTGACCGCCGACGGCCTGGCACGCTGGCTGGAAACGCAAGACGAGGCGCTGGCGGGCTGGGTCCGCGCCACGGGGTTCACGGCGAAGCCCGGCGCGCACGCGCTGATTCCCGATGCGAGCGGGGGCTTGGCGCGCGTGCTGGCGGGGGTGCAGCGGCTCGACGATCCCTGGGCGCTCGCGGGGCTGCCGACGGCGCTGCCGCAGGGCACCTACCGCCTCGACACGGACCTGGAGGCCACGAGCGCCGAGCTGCTGGCACTCGGCTGGGCGCTGGGCAGCTACGCCTTCACCCGCTACGTCGCGCGCCAGCGCGAGCCCGCCGCGCTCGTCTGGCCCGCGCGGGCCGACCGCGCCGCCGTCACGCGCGCGGCCGAGGCGACGGCGCTGGTGCGCGACCTCATCAACACCCCGGCCAACGACATGGGCCCCGCGGCGTTGGCGGACGCCGTGCGCCGCGAGGGCAAGCGCCACGGCGCGCGCGTGGAGGTGATCGAGGGGGACAAGCTGCTGCGCCGGAACTACCCGGCCATCCACGCCGTCGGGCGCGCCGCTGCCCACGCTCCGCGCCTCGCCGATCTGCGCTGGAACGCCGGCGGCGGGCCGCAGGTGACGCTCGTGGGCAAGGGCGTGTGCTTCGACACCGGCGGCCTGGACCTCAAGCCGGCCAACAACATGAAGCTGATGAAGAAGGACATGGGCGGGGCCGCGCACGCCCTGGCGCTGGCGCGCATGATCATGGACGCTGGCCTGCCCGTGAGCCTGCGCCTGCTGGTGCCGTGCGTGGAGAACAGCGTCAGCGCCGACGCCTTCCGGCCGCAGGATGTGCTCCAGACCCGCAAAGGCCTGACGGTCGAGGTGGGCAACACCGACGCCGAGGGCCGCCTGGTGCTCGCCGACGCCCTGGCGGAAGCCGCGGCCGATTCGCCCGAGCTGGTGCTGGACTTCGCCACGCTCACCGGCGCCGCGCGCGCCGCCCTGGGCCCGGACGTGCCGGCGCTTTTCAGCAACGACGACGCCCTCGCCCGGCGCATCCAGTACGCCGGCGAGCGCGTGCACGACCGTGTGTGGCAGATGCCGCTGGTCGAGGACTACCGATCCTGGCTGAAGAGCGAGGTGGCGGACCTGGTCAACGTCCCCGACAGCGGCTTCGCCGGCGCCATCACGGCGGCACTCTTCCTGCAGCGCTTCGTGCCCGAGGGCACCGCGTGGGCGCACCTGGACCAGATGGCGTGGAACACCTCGCCCGGCCCGGGACGGCCCAAGGGCGGCGAGGCCATGGGCCTGCGCGCCGCCTACACCGCGCTGACCGACTGGCTGGCGAGCCGGTCGGCGTAACTTTATTCAGGTGATCGGGGGTTCCCCCGACGGGCCGCTGCGGGTAGGTTCGTTGCGGGCCTGGAACGAGGTGCGCCGTGGAGATGGACCCCAAGCAAGCGCTCAACCTCTGGCACGCCGTGACGCTGGCCGGGATCGCGCGCGAACAGCCCGACCTGACGACGCGGCAGATGGCGGTCCTGCTGCACGTCTACCTGGCGGAGCCGCCGCACACCGTGCGCGGCCTGGCGCAGACGCTCGGCGCCTCCAAGCCCGCGATCACCCGCGCCATCGACCGGCTGAGCGACCTGGACCTCGTCAAGCGCAAGCGCGACGACAATGACAAGCGCAGCGTCCTGGTTCAGCGCACCGTCTCCGGCTCCGTCTTCCTGCGCGAATTCGGCGACATGGCCGCCCGCGCCGCCGACGAGATCTGACCGCTCTGCGGCCTCGCCCCGACGGCACCGTAAACGCTGAATTAACCGCGATCCGCGAGACTCCTTGACCTGTGTTCACTGCCACAGGCCGTGGGGGGATCGTGGCCGATTGGAAAAGCTGCACAGGCGCGGGGCTTGCGGCCCTTGCGCTGACGGCCGGCGCGCATGCCGTCCATGCGCGGCCGGTTGAGATCAAGGCCGTGCCCGCCGACGGCGCGGCGGCGCTCCAGGGTGCCGCCAAGGTGGGCGTCTGGGCGATGACGAACGGGACAGCGGGCCCACACGTGGCGGCGCGCGACCGCCTGCCCGCGAAGCTGTCGCTGGAACCGGGGCGCTACCGCCTGCTCGTGCGCTATCAGGGCGCCCGGCGGGTCATCGACCGGACGCTCGAAGCCGGCGACGGGCCGGCGACGTGGCGCATCGACCTAAGAGCCGGCCACGTGCGCCTAGAGCTGCGTCCCCAGCCGGGCCAGCCGCCCATCGCCGGCGAGCTCGGCTGGAAAGTGCGCACCTACGCGCGCGGCAAGGCGGCCGGCAAGCAGGTCGCCGAGGCCGCGGCCGCGCGGCCGCGCCTGCTGCTGGACGCGGGCTGGTACGAGGTCGCCGTCACCAACGGTGGCCGCACGCACGAACACGTGGTCCAGGTGCGCCCCGGCGAGGACGTCGTCTACAGCGTCATCGCCCGCGATGGCGGATCCTGACAGCTACCCGTCGCCCTGCTCGCGCATCTCGCGCTGGCGCATGGGCATGGCGTCGATCGTGCGGAAGAGCGTGTCGGCGGCGATGGACTCGCCGCGCGAGAGCTTGACCGTGCCGTCCTTGCCCACCAGAAGCGCCCGAAAAGCGTCATGCGCGACGCCGAAGCGGGCGCGGAGGGCGGCCGGGTCGACATCGCGGGCGGGTTCACCGTCCACGCGCACAGGGCCGTCGCCGGCCAGCGTGACGACAACCATGTCGCGTTCGCGGAAGCCGGCCGCGTGCGCCTCGGCAATGGCGCGCTGTTCGCCGAGCGCGGGATGATCGGCATCCGGCGCCAGCACCACGAGCGGCCGATTCGCCCAGGTGAAGCGCTCCATCCCCGCCTGCGCCGGCAGCGCCGCCAACATCATCGCCGCCACAGCCAAGCCCATCGCGCGCATGCCGTCCTCCATCGCGTACCAGGGATGACGTGGCGCGACGGGCGGCACGTGTCACGGGCTGGTGGATCGAAACAGCGGCACGGCGTGAAAAGCATGGGCCCGGGCGAAAAATGAGGGACCATAAAAAGGAGCGGCAGCCGTCCGGCTGCCGCTCCCCTTCGTCACGGTGTCTGCAGCGTGCGCCGAATTACTCGACGATGCGCAGATTGTCCGCCGCCTGGCGATTGTCGCGGCCGGCCACCAACTCATACTCGATGCGCTGGCCTTCCTGGAGGGATTCCAATCCCGCGCGCTGCACGGCCGTGATGTGGACGAACGCGTCCTTGCCGCCGCCGTCCGGAGCAATGAAGCCGTACCCCTTGGTGGTGTTAAACCACTTCACCGTACCCATCGTCATGGTCGTCTCTTCTCCGAGTCAGTCACGAACGTATGGCGACCGCCCCGTCGCATCCGGCCCCTTTCGCGGCTGCCCCGGAGAAGGTGAAACCGAAGTCAACGCGTGGCGCGATCACGGCGAGCGCGGGTCGCACGGGTAAGATGCGCTCGCGAGGGGGGCCGACGCAAGAGCCATCCACCCGCGCCCGCCCAGAAACCCTGCCCGGCGCGTACCCCGAACGGGGAGATTCGAATCCATTTCGGCGGGACGCTACCCCGTGGTATTTTCGCGCCAAAACCAAAAAGGAGCCGACGGACGATTTCGGATCATCGTCGATTGGGGAGGCTCTCATGCAGCAAGTGGACGCCCGCGGTCCCCGCGTGAACCGGCCGGACGTTCGAACGCGCGTCATGCACGTGCTGGAAAATCCGCCGGCCACCGTCATCTGGCTAACCCTGACCGCGGCGACCGTGGTCGCGCTCAAGATGATCGGGCTTTAAATCGACTCGCTGTTTTTCCGACGCGCCGTTGTCGCGAGCGAGCGGCCGTTCCCACGCGGACGGCCGCTCGTTTCGTTTCACGTTCCTCACGCACGCCGCCGGCCGAACACCCGTCGCGTCCAGTGCCGGCGCCAGATGCGCAGCGCGTCCATGCCGATGGGGAGGACGGGCCGCGGCTCCAGCTCCAGTCCCACCCGCGTGACCGTTCGATCGTCGGTTTCGCGCACGATCAGTTCCACCGCGCCCAGGCGCAAGCGGTCGCCCGTGGCGGGTCGCCCGCGCAGGTGGCGGCGCAGGAAGCGGTCCAGCGAGAGGTCGTGCTCGGCGACGGGGACCGGCACCTCGTAAAGTTCCGCCACGCGGCCCAGCGGCGTCGCCCCGTTGAGGACGAACTCCCCGAGCGCCGCCTGGTCGCGGCCCAGGGGATCGCTGGGGGGCTTGCGGCCGAACACGGCGTCCAGCCGCTCAAGCGCCGCGCCCGGCCCGACCACCATCACGGTGTCCCCGGGCACGAGGTGGCCCACCTCGCCCGGCGCCATCACGCGCCCCTCGCGCACGACCGACACCACGGTAACCCCCTCGTCCAGCCGCACGGCGGCCGGCGGATGCCCCACGGCGTCGCTGTCCTCGGGCACGACGAAGGCGGCCAGGTCGCGGGTGGCGTCGCCGGGCAGGTTCACGTCGACGCGCTGGGTTTCGCTCGGCAGCGGCGGCAGCACCAGGTTGAGCCACCGCGCCGCGTTCGTCAGCGTCCAGCCCTGTACCAGCAGCGAGGCGACCACGCACACGAAGGCGATGTTGAAATAGACGGGCGCGTTCTCCAGCCCCGCCAGCACCGGCACAGTGCCAAGGAAGATCGGCACCGCGCCGCGCAGCCCCACCCAGGAGATGAACGCGGTTTCCCGCCAGGCGAAGCCGAAGGGGCGCAGGCAGAGGCTCACGCCGACGGGCCGCGCCACGAGGATGAGCACCGCCGCCACGCCGAGCGCTGCGGGCAGGATATCGAGCAGCGTGGGTATGTCGACCAACAGGCCCAGCATCAAAAACATCGCGATCTGGCTAAGCCAGGCGATCCCGTCCTGAAAACGGTCGATCAGCTGGGTTGCCCGGTGCGGCCGATTCCCCAGCACCACGCCCGTCAGGTACACGGCAAGGAAGCCGCTCGCGCCCATTCCCTGCGCCGCCGCGAACACCACCAGCGCGCCGGACAGCGCGAACACGGGGTAGAGCCCCGAAGCCAGCCGCACCGCGTTGATCAGCGAAACCAGCGCGAAGCCGCCGGCCAGCCCGATTACCAACCCGCCCAGCAGCTGCACGACCAGGGTGACGACGAGCGCACCGGGCGAGCCGATCCCGCCGCCCACGCGGATGATGTCCACCAGCGTGACCGTGAGGAACACGGCCATGGGATCGTTCAGGCCCGACTCGGCCTCCAGCGCGGCGCTGACGCGCTTGGCCAGGTTCAATCCGCCCCGGTGCAGCAGGAAAAAGACCGCCGCCGCATCCGTGGACGCCACGATGGCGCCCACCAGCAGCCCCTCGCGCCAACCCACGTCCAGCAGCGCCACCGCGCCCGCGCCGGTGAGCGCGGCCGTCACCACCACGCCCACGGTCGCCAGCGCCAGCGCCGGCCCGGCGGCGAGGCGCAGCATCTCCGTGCGCGTGTGCACCCCGCCGTCGAAGAGGATGATCGCCAACGCCGCCGCGCCCAGCGTGGACGCGGCCTCCAGGTTGGTCAGCGTGATCCCCAGGCCGGCGTCCGAGCCCGCGAGCATGCCCAGCGCCATGAAGACCAGGAGCAGCGGGGCGCCGATGCGGTTGGCGAGCAGCCCGGCCAGGATGCTCACAAACACGAGTCCAGCGGCGACCAGGATCAGGTCGGTGCCCAGTGCCATCCATGCCTCGTCGGATTCGTGCTGCTGCGGCGGCACGTGATTGTACAGGTGGCGGCACGGCTGTGTCGGGCACTCGCCGCACGCCGCCAGGGCGATTCCCGCTTGCGGTGCGCGGCGCGCACGGCCACGTCACCTTGGAACCCTTACCCTCACCGCCTCGCGAAGGAGCACCGCACCATGAAATACCTGCACGCCATGGTCCGCATCGCGGACATCGAGGAATCCCTGGACTTCTACTGCAACAAGCTGGGCCTTCGGGAGCACAGCCGCCGCGATCTGGAGCCGGCGCGCGCCACGCTGATCTACCTCGTCGCACCCGAGGACGCCGAGCGCGCCAGCGCCGAGAACGCGCCGCTGATCGAGTTGACCTACAACTGGGACCCGGAAACCTACACCGGCGGGCGCAACTTCGGCCACCTGGCCTTCCGCGTGGACGACATCTACGCCACCTGCCAGCACCTTATGGACAGCGGCGTCACCATCAACCGCCCGCCGCGCGACGGGCGCATGGCGTTCGTGCGCTCGCCCGACGGCATCTCCATCGAGCTGCTCCAGAAAGGCGAGGCGCTGCCCAAGCAGGAGCCGTGGGCCAGCATGGAGAACACCGGCACCTGGTAACGCCGGCGTCTTGGCGCGGTTCCGCCACGCGGGCGGCTTCGGCCGCCCGCCGTTTTGCGTTTCTTAACCCCTCCATCCCAGGTTTGCGCCGGGTCACGCCGCCGCGACCGGGAGGGGGCATGCAGGTCAAGGACGTCCTCAAGCGCAACGGCAAGAACATCCTTACGGTGCATCCAAGCTCGTCGATCCAGACCGCGGCGCGGCTGCTGGCCAAGCACCGCATCGGCGCGCTGGTCGTGTCCCCGGACGGCCACAAACCGCAGACCATCATCAGCGAGCGCGACATCGTTCAGGGGATCGGCGACAAGGGTCACGACTTCCTGCGTCGCAAGGTGGGCGACGTCTGCCTGCACAGCGTGCGGACCTGCACCCCGCGCGACGAGGTTTCGCGTGTGATGCAGGCGATGCGCGCCCACCGCGTCCGCCACATGCCCGTGACCAACAAGGGCATCCTGGTGGGCATGGTCAGCATCGTGGATATCCTGCGCGAACAGCGCGGCAAGAAGCACCTGGGCTGACCCGGCGGCTCAGCCGGACCGCCGCGACGTCAGAACCCCAGGCCGTCGAGCAGCTTCGCGGTCAGCCCCGGCTGCAACACGACGGTCATGACGAAGGCCGCGCCCACGACCGCGGCGGCGACGACCTTATCGTGCGTGATACGGAAACGGCCACGGTTGGGATTGGCCATCGGGTCCACACCTTCGGCTGCCCCGATCGGGGGGCGTGATCGTGCGGCTGGTGCCAGCGGAGGGACTCGAACCCCCAACCTACCGCTTACAAGGCGGTTGCTCTGCCAATTGAGCTACACTGGCCCCGACCGCGCCGCACACCGGCTCGTCCGAGCGGTGGCATGCCTGTTCGATCTACCGTCGCGGTCGCCGGCTTGGCAAGGGCCAACCAGCCAACGAAAAAGGCGGGGCCGGCGTGTGCCGGCCCCGCCCCATGTGCGCCGAGGGAGATGGCGGCCCTGCCGGGCCGCCGGGCGCCGCAGGGTGTATAACCGGTGTCAGCCCCTCAGGAAAGGTTCTGAATCCGGCCTTCGTCGTCGACGTACATCTCGTTCGCCGCCGGCTTGCTCGGCAGACCGGGCATGGTCATCACCGCGCCGCAGATCACCACGACGAACTCGGCGCCGGCCGAGAGGCGAACCTCGCGGATGGGCACGTCGAAGTTGGTCGGCGCGCCCTTCAGGTTCGGGTCGGTGGAGAAGGAGTTGGCCGTCTTCGCCATGCAGATGGGGAAGTGGCCGTAGCCCTCTTCCTCCAGCTCCTTGAAGCGGTCGCGGACCTTCTTGTCGGCGATGATGTCGTTGGCGCCGTAGATCTCGCGCACGATCGTGCGCGTCTTCTCCCACAGCCCCTGGTCGGCCGGGTAAAGCGCGGCGAACTGATCGGTGCCGCCCTCGACGAGGTTGACCACCTTGTTCGCCAGCTCCTCGGCACCGGCGCCGCCGTCGCCGAAGTGGGTGCAGATCACGGCGTCCACGCCCAGCTCGTTCTTGGCGTAGGCCTGGATGGCCTGCAGCTCGGCGTCGGTGTCGGTCGGGAAGCGGTTGATCGCCACCACCAACGGCAGGCCGAACTTCTTCACGTTCTGGACGTGGCGGGCCAGGTTGGCGCAGCCGCTCTTCAGCGCCTCGACGTTCTCCTTGCTCAGGTCGTCCTTGGCGACGCCGCCGTGCATCTTCAGCGCG
Organism: Limimonas halophila; assembly: GCF_900100655.1. Taxonomy (NCBI): domain Bacteria; kingdom Pseudomonadati; phylum Pseudomonadota; class Alphaproteobacteria; order Rhodospirillales; family Rhodovibrionaceae; genus Limimonas; species Limimonas halophila. The sequence continues at coordinate 30,998 of NZ_FNCE01000010.1, read as the reverse complement.
CGCGCCGTGGCGACGACCACCGCCGCGTTCGGGCGGATGCCGGCCTTGCGGCACTTGATGTCGAAGAACTTCTCCGCGCCCAGGTCGGCGCCGAAGCCCGCCTCGGTCACGGTGTAGTCGGCCAGCTTGGCCGCGGCCTTGGTCGCCATCACGGAATTGCAGCCGTGGGCGATGTTGGCGAACGGCCCGCCGTGGATGAAGGCCGGGTTGTTCTCCAGCGTCTGCACGATGTTGGGCATCAGGGCATCGCGCAGCAGCACGCTCATCGGGCCCGGGGCCTCCAGCTCACCGGCCGTGATGGCCTGCTTGTCGCGCGTGTAGCCGACAACGATCTTGCCCAGCCGGCGCGTCAGGTCCTCCAGATCGGTGGCCAGGCAGAAGATGGCCATGACCTCGGAGGCGACCGTGATGTCGAAGCCGCCCTCGCGCACGAAGCCGTTGGCGACGCCGCCCAGGCCGATCGTCACGTCGCGCAGCGCGCGATCGTTCATGTCGATCACGCGGCGCCAGGCCACGCGGCGCAGGTCGAAGCCCAGCTCGTTGCCGTGATGGATGTGGTTGTCGATCATCGCGGCGAGCAGGTTGTGCGCCGAGGTGATGGCGTGGAAGTCGCCGGTGAAGTGGAGGTTGATGTCCTCCATCGGCACCACCTGGGCGTGACCGCCGCCGGCGGCGCCGCCCTTCACGCCGAAGACCGGGCCGAGCGAGGGCTCGCGCAGGCAGATCGCGGCCTTCTTGCCGATCCGGTTCAGGCCGTCGCCCAGGCCGACGGTCGTGGTGGTCTTGCCCTCACCCGCCGGGGTCGGGTTGATGGAGGTGACGAGGACGACCTTGCCGTCCGGGCGGTCGCTGACGGACCGGAGATAGTCGTAGGAGACCTTGCCCTTGTAGTCGCCATATTCCATCACCGCTTTCTGCGGGATGTCGATTTTCTCGGCGACGTTTTTGATATGCTCGTAATGCGCCGAGCGTGCGATGTCGATGTCGCTCATTGTCCCTGACGTCCCTGATTCCTCGATGGTGGGCATACACGCGTGTCAGGTCGGGTCGGCGCGCACGCTAACCGCCGGCCGGGCGCGTCAATATCGCGAGACCGACGGACGGCGCGTCGAATTCCGTCATGGCCTCGCGTGCCCCGGCGCATGCGTCAAGCCCAATGTCATCAACCGGGCTCATCCCGCCGACACCATCGCGTGATGGGTCACAGCACCTGCCCGCCGGACGACTCGCCGCGGGCGCGCGCTGCCAGCCGCAGGGCATTGAGCGCCGAGAGCGCGCCCCGCGACCAGCCGGTGCCCAGCCCCGTCGCGCGCCGGACGGCATCCAGGTCCGCCCCCTCGGCTGCGGCCCGGCGCACGTCGGCCACGGTGACGTCGGCGTCGCGGTCGACGAACTCGCGCCCCTTGGGATGCGGGAAGATGGGCCAGGGATAATCGACCAGCGGGCGCGGCCCCGTGGGGTCGTCGGGCCGCGGGCCGACCTTGGCCCCGAGCGCCTTGGCGGCGGCCCACCCGGCGCGGCGCCCGTCCGCCAGCACGTCGTTCAGGTCGTGCGCCCCGTTCAGCCCGCCGGCGAGGTGCATGCCGGCCGGCACGTCCTCCACCAGCAGCGTGCCGTGGTAGGTGTCGTTGATGCGCGTCGCGCCCGCCTGCGCGGGGATGTCCGCGCGCGGCGCCGTGCCCACCGACATGACCATGAGATCGCAGGCCACGCGCTCCGTGGCGTGGCTGACGTCGCCCTCGTGGTCGGCAAGCGCGTCGATCACCACCGCGCCCAGATGCCGGCCGGCCCGCCCGGCGCGCGCCTCGTAGACGGTGTGGCCGGGCATCACGCGCATGCCGCGGTGCTCGCACGCGCGGCGCTCGGGCCCGTCGAAGTGGTCTTCGTTGAGGTCGAGCACGGCCGCCACCTCCACCCCGGCGTCGGCGAGGTCCAGCGCGGCGGCGTAGCCCTGCGGGTTGACGGTGCACACCACCGCGCGCGTGCCCGGCGCCACGCCCCACAGGCGCAGCGCCCGCTGCACGGCCGTGCCCGTCATGATCCCGGGCAGGTCGTTGTTGCGGAACACCATGGGCTGTTCCAGCACGCCCGTGGCGACCACGAGCTGGCGCGCGCGCACCCGGTAGGGCTGCCCGCCGCGCACGGCCGTCAGCCCCGCGTCGGCGGACCAGCCCAGGCAGCGCGCGCCCGTAAGCAGGCGCACGTTGTCGCGCTGGCTCAGCGCCGCGCGCAGCCGCCTGGCTTCGTCGCCGCCCCGGCCCGGCTCGATGCCCCAGCGGCCGGTGACGAGCGAACCGCCCAGCCGCGGCTGCTCGTCGATGACCAACACTCCGGCGCCGCTCGCCGCGGCTTCCTCCGCCGCCGCAAGCCCCGCGGGTCCGCCGCCGAGCACGGCCACGTCGGGGTGCAGCTCGTGCGCTTCTCCCGCCGGAAGCTCACCGGCCGTCGTCACCGAACCGGACGGGCTGCCGCCGCGCAGGCGCTGGGCCAGTCCCGCAACACCGCCGCGCGCGGGCGGGCCGCTCACGGTCGCGGCCGTCAGCCCGTCGGTCAGGCGCATGCCGTCGGCGGGCTGCGGCGCGCCGTCGCCCGCGCGGACGAGCAGATTCCCTTCGACGCCCGCCAGCGTCACCGGTCCGCGCGGCCGCCCGTAGACGGGCGAGCGCGCGATGGCGTGGCGCCCGTGGGCCAGCAGCGCGCTCATGAGGGTGTCGCCGTCGACCCCCGCGACGGGCGCGCCGTCGAGCTGCCCGCCCATCGGCCGGTCGCGGTCGAGCAGCACGCCGTGGGGATGGGGAAGCCGGTGCGTGGTCACGCGCCCTCCTATTCGCATTCGCCGGTGCAGCTCACCGGCCGGTTGCATCATGCCCCAGCCACGCAGCCATGAAGCCGTTCAGCCAATCGGTGACCCGGTCCTCGTGGTGCAGGGCCTGCTGGAAGTGCTGCTCGCGCGGCTGCGCGCCCGGCAGCTCAAGCATGTGGCCGGCCTCGGTGATCCAGGCTGAGAAGATGCGCACCGTGGTTTCGGGGTGGAATTGCAGGCCGTAGATGCGCGGGCTCAAGCGGAAGCCCTGGTTGGGAAAACGCTCGCCCGTGGCGATGCGCTCGGCCCCGTCCGGCAGTTCGAAGCCCTCGGTGTGCCACTGGTAGAAGGGCTGCGGCGCGGGCAGCAGGTCGTGGCCCGCTTCGCCGGGATGGACCGGGGTGTAGCCGGCCTCGATCAGCCCCTCGGGGTGCTTGCCGACGCGCCCCCCGTGTGCCGCCGCCAAAAGCTGCGCGCCCAGGCACAGCCCCAGGAGCGGCTTGTCGCGCTCGGTCCAGGCGCGGATGAAGGCCAACTCGTCGCGGATCTGGGACGTGGTGTCGTTGGCGCTCTGCGGCCCACCGTAAACCACGGCCGCCGCGTAGTCCTCGCCCGGGTCGGGCAGCGCATCGCCGCGGAACGGGAAGCGCTGGTCCAGCTCGTAGCCGGCGGCTTCCAGCCAGCGCGTCACGCGGTCGCCGCGCGCCTGCTGCATCTGGAAGATCTGAAGCACGCGCTCGGTCATGCGCGCGCCTCCCGACCCCGCGCGTGGGGGTCATGCCGGGGCGGCGCGGCCGTCGTCGCGGCGCACGAGCGTGTCCAGGTCGGCGCGCAGCTCGGCGCCGGCCACGCCCGCGTCTTCCAGGTCCTTGAGGTGGCTCTTGAGATCGCGCACGACAGCATGCAGCGGCGGTCCATTCCGGGGCACTAGGGAATCCGGGCCTGCGAGCCCACGCGCGAAGCGGGCCAGATGGCCCTGCACCGCGGCCGCGTGCTCGCGGCCCAGGGGCGAGGCCGCCAGCGCCAGCAGATAGCCCAGCCGGGCGCCGGGAAAGTCGATCAGGGCGAGCACCCGCGCCACGGCGTCCGCGACGCTCAGGTCTTCCTCGCCCGCCGCGAACGCCAGCCGCGCCCGCCGGGTTAGCGCGGCCGCCATCGTGGGGCCGCCCACGATGCCGCCGGGCGAGATAAGCCCTTGGACCAGTGCCGCCAAGGCCTCCTCGTCACCGCCGCCCTCGCGGCGCAGCGGCTGCACGCCGCGCAGCCCCCGATCCACGCGGTCCAGCAGGATGCTGCGCGTCTGCGGCAGCCCCTGCCGCGCCGCCAGCGCCCGAACGGTCTCGGCGGCGCGCGTGGGCATGGCACCGTCGCCCTGCCCCTGCGCCAACTGGATCAGGCCCTGGAGCCCGGTTTCCAGCCCGTCCAGGTGGGGGTGCCAGTCCACGATCCGGCGGATCGCGTCGGGTGTGTCCAGAATCTCGGCGATCGCCCCGTCGGCGGCGGCGAGGGTATCGCCGTCGTCGCGCGCCGCAAGCTCCGCGAGGGCGACGACCTTCTCGTCCCAGTCGCCGCACAGGCGCAGGTAGTGCGCCACCGCGCCGGAGGTGTAGATGGCCACCGCGCCGTCCGAGGCGTCCTGGGGCAGCACCGATCGCACGCCCGGCACGCCGTCGCGTTCCAGGGCCTGCACCAGCCCGCGCCGCGTCTGCGTCTTGTGCGCCCAGCGCTGCACCGCGTCGGCGGCGCGGTAGAGGGCGTCCATGCGCTGGCTGTGCGAGACGCCCAGGGCCTGCGCCTGGAGCCCCGCCACGCGCCCCAGTGCCTTCGGCGCCATGCTATAATCGCCCATCAGCCGGCGCAGCCGCAGCGCGTCGTGCAACAGTTCCAGCGCCGTGATGCCCTCGGCGTCGAGGTATTGGCGCAGCAGCCGCCCCACGGTCAGCCGCGCCGGCAGGCCGTAGTAGTCGGTGAGGCGCTGGCAGACGGGCGCCGTCTCGATGGGCTCGATGCGCAGGCTGGCACCCGGCTGGACGGCGCAGTTTTCCTCGTGAACGTTGCGGGGGCGGAAGCGGCGCTCCTCGAACACCGCGACGCGTTCGTAGCCCGAGCCGGGGCTCTGCGCCACCTCGCGCGCCCGCGACACCGCCGGCGCCTTGTCCGCGTGCGCGGAGTCCAGGAACCAGCGGCCGTCGGCGCGGCCGTAAACCTCGTACCCGCGGGCTTTCATGCCGGTGCGCGTCCCATCCTGGTGCGGCCAGGCCCGTCCCTGCCTGCCCTCATCACGCTCGAGCCGTCACAGGATGGACACGTAACGCTCACGAAGTGAAGAAATCGTACATACGCAGGCGCGCACGCGGGGGATTCAGACGGCGAGGTATTGCCGCCGCAGCTCGGGATCGTCGGCGAGCGCCGCCATGCGTGTGGTCTCGGCGACGTGGCCCTTGTGCAGCACCACGGCGTCGTCGGCGACGGCGCGTGCGAAGCCCAGGTTCTGCTCCGCCAGCAGGAGCGTCAGGCCCTCGGCCTTGAGGTCGGCCACGGTCTCGCGCATGCGCGCGACCACCTTGGGCGCCAGCCCCTCCGAGGGCTCGTCGAGCACCAGCAGGCGCGGGTTGCCCATGAGCGTCCGCGCCAGGGCAAGCATCTGCTGCTCGCCGCCGCTCGTCGTGCCCGCGCGCCGATCGCGCAGCCCCTTGAGTTCGGGGAAGAGCTCGAACACCCGCGCTTCGTCCCAGCCCGCGCCGTCCGCGCGCGACCGGCGCCCCACCGCGAGGTTCTCCGCCACGCTCATGTCGGGAAAGATGCGCCGGTCCTCGGGCACGTAGCCCAGGCCCAGGCGAGCGATGCGCGCGGGCGGCAGGCCCGTGATCTCGGCGCCGTCGAAGGTGATGGAACCGCGCTCGGGCGTCACCAGCCCCATGACGGCCTTGAGCGTGGTGCTCTTGCCCGCGCCGTTGCGGCCCATGAGCGCCACGGCCCGGCCTTCGGGGACGCCGAAGCCCACGTCGAAGAGCACCCGGGCGCGGCCGTAGCGCACGCACAGCCCGTCCACGCTCAGCACGGCGCCGCCTCCCCGGCCCCGTTCGGCGCCGGTTCGTCCTCGCCCCCGCCCAGATAGACCTCGCGCACGCGCGCGTCGTTGCGCACGCGCCCCGGCGGGCCGTCGGCGATGAGAGCCCCCTGGTCCATCACCGCCACACGGTCGGCGTGGTCGAAGACGATGTCGACATCGTGCTCGGTGAAGAGAACGGCGATGCCCTGTTCGTGCGCCAGTTGCCGGGCGAGCGCCATCAGCTTTGCGCGCTCGCCAGGCGCCATGCCGGCCGTCGGTTCGTCCATGAGCAGCAGCTTGGGGTCGTTCGCCAGCGCCACTGCTAGCTCGGCCCGCTTGACATCGCCGTAGGCCAGCAGCCCGCACGGCCGGTCGGCGAGGTCGGGGATGCCCACGCGCGCCAGCAGGTCCGTGGTGCGCCCGCGCTGGAAGCGGTTGGCGCGCGTGACCAGGTCGCCCAGCCGTCGCGCCCGCGACAGCAGCGCCACCTGCACGTTCTCCGCCACCGTCATCGAAGCGAAGGTCGCCGCCACCTGGAAGGTCCGTCCCACCCCCAGACGCCAGATCCGCCGGGGCGGCAGGCGGTCGATGCGCCGCCCACTGAGGCGGACGGAGCCCCCGTCGGCCTTGAGCTGCCCGCCGATGCAGTTGAAGCAGGTGGACTTGCCGGCGCCGTTGGGGCCGATGAGCGCCAGCATCTCGCCGGCCGCCAGGTGGAAGGTGACGTCGTCGACGGCCACGACGCCGCCGAAGCGCTTCATCAGCCCGCGCACCGCCAGGACCGGCTCGCTCATCCCGCACGCCCCGTTCGCGTTGTCAGCCACGCCTTGACGTTGCCCACCAGCCCGCGCGGGAAGGCGACGCACAGCAGCACGATCGCCGCGCCCACGACCGCGCGCCAGGTGTCCGTGGCGCTCATCAGCACGGTCTTGAGGCCGTCGTAGACGCCCGCGCCCAGCAGCGGGCCGATCAGCGTCTGCACGCCGCCGAGCAGCACCATCACCAGCCCGTCGATCGACATCGGGATCGCCAGCACGGCCGGGAAGACGCTGCCCTTGAGGAAGGCGTACAGCCCGCCCGCGAGCCCGGCGAAAACGCCGCCGAGCGTGAAGCCGAGCCAGCGCTGGCGGTGCAGGTTCACGCCCACGGCCTCGGCGCGGCGGGGGCTGTCGCGCGTGGCGCGCACGCCGTAGCCAAAGGGGGCGAAAACCGTCCGCCAAAGCAGCGCGATCGCCGCCGCCACGACCGCCAGCGTCAGCCAGTAAAACGCGGTCACGCCGCCCGCCCAGGGCGCCGGCCAGACGCCCAGGATGCCGTTGCTGCCGCCCGTCACCGCGACCCACTGGTGCGCCACCGCCCAGGCGATCTGGGCGAAGGCCAGCGTCAGCATCGCCATGTAGACGCCCGACAGGCGCACGCAGAACCAGCCGAAGACGAGCGCGCCGAGTCCCCCGGCCAGGGGCGCCAACAGCAGCGCCCCGGTCATGGGCGCGCCCGTGTACTGCGTCAGCAGGGCCGCGCCGTACGCCCCGAGCCCCAGATAGGCGGCGTGGCCGAAGGAGATCATGCCGCCCACGCCGAGCACGAACTGCAGCGAGGCGGCGAAGAGCGCCATCACCAGGATTTCCGTGGCCACCGAGATCACGTAACCGCCCGCCACCGCCGGCAACGCGGCCAGCGCCGCCACCGCCAGCGCCGCGGCGGCGGCCGTGCGCGGCCCGCCCGGGATCAGCAGCGGCTCGCTTTCCCCGTGGGTCGGGCTGGCCTGCAACTCGGCGCGGCCCAGCAGGCCCTGCGGGCGCACCACGAGCACCACCGCCATCACGAGAAACAGCAGGACGATGGAGATCTGCGGCAGGATCAGGATGCCGAAGGCGTTCAGCTCCGCCACGATCAGCGCCGCCAGGAAGGCGCCGAGCACCGAGCCCATGCCGCCCACCACCGTGACCACGAAGGCCTCCGCGATCACGGCCATGTCCATGGTCAGGCTCGCGGCCTCGCGCGGGAGCTGGAGCGCCCCGCCCAGCCCCGCGAGCGCGGCGCCCAGCGTCACCGTGGCGGTGAAGAGGCCGCGCTGGTTCACGCCCAGCGCCCCCACCATCTCGCGGTCCTGCGTGGCGGCGCGCACCAGCAGCCCCCAGCGCGTGCGCCGGAAGGCCCAGTGCAGCCCCACGAGCACCAGCGGCCCCAGGGCGATGAGGACGAGGTCGTAGGTGGGGATGGCGCGGCCCATGATCGCGACCGCGCCGTCCAGCAGCGGCGGCCGCGGGGCCACGAGATCCTGCGGCCCCCACACGGCGAGCGCCACGTCGTCGACGATCAGCACGACGCCGAAGGTGGCGAGCAGCTGGAACAGCTCGTGCGAGCCGTAGAGCCGCCGCATCACCAGCAGTTCGAGCGCCGCGCCCACGGCGCCAACCGCCAGCGCGCTCGCCAGCACCCCGGCCCAGAAGCCCAGGCCGCCCGCCAGCGGCATGAGCGTGGTGGTGAGCGAATACGCGCCGTAGGCCCCCAGCATGTAGAGGGAGCCGTGGGCGAAGTTCACGATGCGGGTGACACCGAAGATGATGGTCAGCCCGGACGCCACCAGGAAGAGGGCGGACGCACTCGCCAGCCCGGTCAGGCCCTGAGCGACCACGAAATCCATGCGGCTCCGGGGAACTTGGCGGACGCGCGAACGGCCTCAGCCGCCACGACGGCGCCGGGACGATCCGCGTCCGGGGTTGGGAGGCACAGCCGCACAGGCCCGGAAAAACCGGACCAGCACGTGATCCCGTTTTTCCGCCATTGCCGGCGGGCGGCCCCGCCGGACGCCTGCGCGCGGCGCCGGGTTATTCCTCGTCGCGCTTCAGCTTGAACTGGGCATCGGTGGCCTGGGGCTCGTGCGCCTGCAGCGCGGTCTTGTTCTCGTCGGTCCAGCTGGCGATCTGCACCGCCTGGGCGGCCTCGGGATCGTCCTTCTCGCTCTCCGCCTCGGTGGCCTCCAGGACGTAGAGCCCCTGGTCGTCCACATAGAAGGTGTGGTCGCCGAAGTTTTCCTTCAGCTGGCTCATCGCCGGATTGTCCTCGGGGATCGGCTGCAGGCCGGTGCGCTCCTCGACGACCTTGGCTTGCTCGTCATTCAGCTTCATCGGTCACAGTCTCCTGCGGGTGGGCCGGTCGGGCGACCGGCGGATGACGGGGAGCCTGCGGGCAGGCCGTCCCGTTCTTCAAGTGCTTCGTGCCGTATCGATTGGGATGATTGTCCAAACCGTGCCGGCGCACGCCCTCAGTTGCCGGCGGCAGTCCGCCACTCGGCAGCCGTGTCGTCGGACGGCAGGTACGCCTCGCCGGGCTTGTAGGTCCAGTCCACCAGCGCACCCCGGCCGTCCCTGACCGCCGTTTCGCCCACGAACGTGCCCATCGTGGACTGTTGATCGACGCTGCGGAAGCGAATCCCGCCGAAGGGGGAGTCGAGCGACAGCCCACGCATCTGTGCGGCGACAGCATCGGCGCCGGCCTCGCCCGCCTGCTCGATCGCCTTTGCCAACGCGTGCAGCGCGGTGTAGCCGACGACCGAGCCCATGTAGGGGTGCTCGTCGAAGCGCGCGCGGTAGGCGTCGCGAAAGCGCGTGTGCGCCTCGGTGTCCAGGGTGTCCCAGGGATAGCCGGTGACGATCCAGCCTTCCGGCAGGTCCGCGCCCAGGGGCTGCATCCACTCCGGCTCCCCGGTGAGCATCGAGACGACGTCGCGGCCCTCGAACACCCCGCGTAGCTGGCCCTCGCGGGCGAACTTCACGAGGTCGGTGCTGAAGGTGACGTTGAAGATCGCGTCGGGGTCGGCGGACGCCACGGCCTGCGTGACCGACCCGGCCTCGATGCCGAACAGCGGCGGCCATTGCTCGGCCACGAAGTCCACGTCGGGCCGCGCCGCGCGCAGCAGGCGCTTAAACGCCTTCACCGCCGACTGGCCGTATTCGTAGTTGGGCGCGACGATGGCCCAGCGCTTGGCATCCAGCTTCGCCGCGCGTTCGGCCAGCATCGCCGCCTGGACGTAGGTGCCTGGGCGCAGGCGGAAGGTGTAGGGGTTGCCCTGCGACCACGCCAGCGCGTCGGTCAGCGGCTCGGCCGCGAGGAAGAGGCTGCGCCGCTGGGCGGCCGTGTCCGCCACCGCGAGCCCCACGTTGGACAGCAGCGTGCCCATCAGCAGCTCGGCGCCGTGGCGACGGATCAGCTCGTTGACCACGGTAACGGCCTGCCCCGGCGCCCCGCCGTCGTCGCGCGAAACCACCTCGACGGGGCGGCCGAGCACGCCGCCGGCGTCGTTGATCTCCGCCTGCGCCAGCTTCCAGCCCTTGCGGTAGGGGCGCGTGAAGGCCGGCAGCGCGGAATAGCTGTTCAGGTCGCCGATCACGATGGGGTCCGGCGCCGCGCGCGCGGCACGCGACACCAGCGGCATGGCGGCGGCCGCCGCCCCGGCGCGAAGCAGGCTGCGTCGCTGCACGATCGTTTCTCCAGCCGCACGGGTCCTGCCCAGCGTTGTAGCCGTGCGGCGGGCGGGTGCCAAGGCGGCGCGGCGGTTACTCGGCCCCGTCCTGGTGGTCATCCGTGTCCAGCTTCTTCTTGCTGGTCCCGCCGAGTACGGTGAACTGGCCGTCGCCGCCGGAGAACAGACCGCCTTCCGGCTTGCAGGTCAGGCAGTCGTCGTTCGAGGTGACATCCCTGGGGGCGTAGCCCTCGCCCGTGCAGCCGGCGGCGGCGCCGGCGAGCAGGGCGAGCGCGAGGGCGGTGTGGCGGTGGTGGCGCATCGTCTCCCCCTTCAACGGCAAAATTTCCCTTCAACGCGAAAACCCGGGGGCCGCGGCGGACCCCCGGGAACCGGTTCGGATACCGGATCGGCGGTTTAGAAGCGAACGCGGGCGCCGGAGATGACGGCCAGCATCTCGTCCGGATTGCCGATGGCGGTGCTGTTGCCCGCCGTGCCGTCGTTGGCCAGCGCGTTCACGTCCTCGATGTCGTACTGACGGCCGGTGATGTAGAGTTCGGCCGCGAGCGGCTCGATCTCCTGGAGCACGGAGACACCGAAGGACTCGGCCTCCGGCAGCGCGCCGCTGGGCGCCACGAAGGTGTCGTTGGCGCGGCCGGTGTAGTAGTCGATCGAGAAGCTGGTCGAGCCGACCTCGACGAAGTTGGCCTGGTAGCCGGCCTTCACGAAGAAGGCGTTCGGGTCCTCGATGCTGTTGCCGGCGTCCGTGGTGCCGTCGTTCTCGCTCGTGGCCCCCATGAACGTCAGGTTGATGCCCATCGGGCTCATCACGGACGCGGAGCCGTGGAAGGTGCTCTCGTCGTCCTCGTTCTCACGCCAGGCGGCCGCGGCCTCGACCTCGAAGCCCTGGAAGGTGGCACCGTACTCGATGCCCACGTCCGGCACCAGCTCGTCGCCGTCGTTGCGCAGCGAGGCGCCGATGGAGAAGCCGCCGAAGGACGGGGTCTTGTAGATCACGCGGCGGGCGCGGCTGCCGTCCAGGGCATCGAAGAAGTCGTCCACCTCGTCGTCGTCCGTGGGGGCGCCGCCGCCGGCGACCCGCAGGTCCTGCCCGTTGGCGTCGACGAACTCGAGGCCGCCGGCCATGTCGTCGACGTCGGAGCCGGCGCCGGCCTGCGCGGTGTTGGACAGGTCGACGTGGCCGGTGTCCTCGGACATCGTGTCGCCCTGGCCGATCGAGAAGTAGCCGATGCGCTCGTTCTCGATGAACCAGTGGGACTGCCGGAAGTTGCCCAGGTCGTTGAGCTCGTCCGCGTTGCCCTGGTTGGCGCCGAACTTGATCTCGTCGGTGGAGTTCACCTCGGCACTGACGACGATCTCAACGCCCGAGGTCCACTCGCCGAACTCGGTCTCGGCCAGGAACTCGAAGCGCGAGCCGGAGCCGTCGTTGTCGGCGACGAAGGCCTGATCCTGGTTCTCCTGCTCGGCGTACAGGACGGCCGAGTTGACGCGGCCGGCGACGGTCAGCGTCACCGGGTACTCGGGCTGGACCGAGCGATCGGCGGGCGCCGTCTCGCGGACGTCGTTCACCTGGCCCTGAAGCTCCTGCATGCGCTCACGCATGTCGTTCATCTGCTCGCGCAGCTGGCGGAGCTCTTGCTCGGTGTTCTGGGCGGCCGCCGGCGTCGCCAGCCCGGCCGTCATCGCCACCGCAAGCGCGGTGCCCGCGACCAGGCTGGCGCGGCGGGCGCTGCGCAGCGTGTTCGTCGTTGTGACCATCGTCCGTCCCCTCCTTGGTGCGCCCCGGCCGCGCCGTCGCGGCCCGGGCGGCGCTTGGTTCCGTGTCCGCGCGGCCTTCCGGCGCGGTGCGGCGCGGACGCTAGGGACGGCCCATTGCGGGTTCGTGACGGGGAGATGACGGACGGGTTACGCTGTAACGGCTCCGCGGGCAGTGTGGCGCAGCTGCAACAGACGGCGGCGCACACGGGAGGCCAGCCGGGGCCTGCATCAGGCATTCCGCGTGACGGCGCGACGACAACCGCCGCGGCGTTGCGCCGGCCTTGACCGCGGCAACGATGACGCCACGCTCACCGGCGATCGAGTCCGCCCGATGCCCTGGCACCGCGTGCGCGATCTGGTATCCATCGCGCGCGAGTGGCGGGCCGGCCCGACACCGCGAACCGACCACGGCCCGGTGCCGACCACCCTCGAGGAAGGAGTCACGAGCCCCATGAGCAGCGCGCGCGACGCCGCCAACGCCGACCGGCCGAGCGACCGCTCGGAGCAGATCCGTCAGTTCGTTCGCGGCTGGTCGATCGAGACCACCCCGAAGGGCGACGAAAAGGTCAACGACTACAACGATCACCTGCACCCCGGGACCAAGGTGGCGGTGACCTTCCTGCCCGGCTCGGACTACCGCGATACCGTGCGCGTGGCCGCGCGCCTGCGCCGCGAGGGCTTCGAGCCGGCGCCCCACATCGCCGCGCGCTCGCTGAAGAACAAGGGCGAGCTGGAGGACTTCCTGGCGCGCCTGCGCGGGGAAGCCGACGTGCGCCAGGTCGTCGCGCTCGCCGGCGCGGTGGACAATCCCGTGGGCGAGTTCTCGGATTCCATGCAGCTGCTGGAAACCGGGCTGTTCGACAAGCAAGGGATCGAGAAGATCGGTGTCGCCGGCCACCCCGAGGGCAGCCCGGATATCTCGGACGAAGCCATCATGCGGGCGCTGAAGTGGAAGAACGGCTTCGCCGAGCGCACCGACGCCCACGTCTATATCGTCACGCAGTTCATCTTTGAGGCCCAGCCGGTCATCGAGTGGGACCGCAAGATCCAGGCGGAGGGCAACACCCTGCCCATCCACATCGGCGTGCCCGGGCTGGCGACGATCAAGACCCTGCTCAACTACGCCCGCTGGGCGGGGATCGGCAATTCGATCCAGTTCCTCACCCGGCGGGCGAAGAACGTCAGCAAGCTGATGAGCACCAACGCGCCGGACGAATTGGTCAGCGACCTGGCCAAGTACTGGGCGGAAGACCCCAACTGCGGCATCGAGCGCATGCACATCTACCCGCTGGGCGGGTTGCGCAAGTCCGCGGCCTGGGCCAATGCCGTCGTCGACGGCGACTTCCAGTTCAAGCGCGACGGCCGCGGCTTCACGGTCAACCGCGACATCGGCTGACGCCGCCGGCCAATCCGCGGCGTTCCGCCCGGCAGCCCCGCGGCTGCCGGGCGGTTTTCGTTTTCGAGCGTGTTTAGAGCGCGTTGTGGCGGCGCATCCACCAGTAGCAGTCGGCGACCATGGTGTGCAGGTCGGCCGGCTCGTAGCCCAACTCGCGCTCGGCCCGGTCGGAGACGATGTGGGCGCGGGTGCAGGTGATCGCCGCGGCTTCCGGCGTCAGTCCCGGGTCGCGTCGCGTGACCGCGCCCATCAGCGCGCCCACGCGTCCCGCGAGGCGGAACAGCGGTGCCGGAACGGTGTGACCCGGCACGTAGCGCAGGTGCGCGAGGGTCGCGGCCTCGCGCACGAGGTCGAGGAAGGAGGCGTCGGCCCCGCCCAGCAGGTAGTTGGCGCCGGTGCGCCCGTGCTCGGCAGCGGCGATGTGGGCGCGCGCCACGGCTTCCGCGTGGGCGAAGGAGCCCTCTCCCGGCGGCGCCAGCGGCACCAGCCCGCGCGCCGCGGCGCGGATCAGCCGCCCCCAGGCGCGGGCGTCGTACCGGCCGATCACGTGGCCGGGGTTCACCACCACCGCATCCAGCCCGGCGGCGACGGCGTCGTGTACCGCCTTTTCCGCGGCATACTTCGAGCGCGTGTAGTGAATCCACGACTCCGCGCCCAGCTTGGGGCTGTCTTCCGTGATCCGGGCCTGCAGCTCGGGGGCGTAGACGTTCCAGGTGGAGGTGTGCACGACCCGGCCGGCGCCGCGCGCCCGCGCCGCGGCCAGGAGGTTCTGCGTGCCCTCCACGTTGACGCGCCACTGCTGCGCATCGCGCCGCGACCAGACGCTGGTGTTGCCCGCGACGTGAAAGACGACGTCGACGCCCTGGGGAATGGCGCGGTGCAGGCTGTCGGGGTCGCGAACATCGCCCTCGACGGGGGTGGCGTGAAAGCGGTCGAGGGGCTCGGGGTCGGCGCCCGGCCGGTGGAGGGCCGTGACCTGCCAGCCCTGTAGGGTCAGCTGTTCCAGCAGGTTCTGGCCGACGAACCCCGTCGCGCCCGTGATGAAGGCAGTGCTCTGGGACATGCCCGCTCCGCGGTGGTTGCCCGTCGCACGGTTGTGACGCCGCGGCACCGTCCCGGTCAACGCCCGGGACACCCGCACCCGGCCCCGCCTGCCGCCCGCGGCGGGGCCTTGCCAGCCGCCGCGCCGTACGGTATCCGCGCCGGTCGGGCGTGACCTGCGGGGGAGTAACCATGCCGCTCTGGCGCTTTGTCCCGGTGGCCGACCGGACCGACAGCCGCTGGCAGGACCGGCGGATCTGGCACGACGTCGTGGTTCGCGCGCCCTCGGCGGCGATGGCCCGCGTGCTTGCGGCCGACGCCGAGGAGATTTACGTGCCGCGCCATGTCGGCAACGAAGCGCCCGGCGGGAGCGGCGGGTTCGCCGATCCCAGCCTGTATTGGGTGGAACGGCTGAGCGCCGAGGAAGCCCCGGCCTACGGCGGCGAAAACGGCCCGATGGGTGTGGTCAATCCGGGGCACGCGGAAGAGCCGGCGCTCTCGGTCCTCTACGCGCCCAGCGTGGCCGCTCGCGCCAGCCGGCGTGTGCGCGAGGCGGCGGAAAACGCCGCCTGACGCCCGGGCCGGCGTCACTCCGCCAGATAGGTGTCCAGCATCCCGTCGTAGCGACCGCTGGCTTTCAGCTTTTCCAGGCCGCGGTTGAAGGTGTCGATGACGTCCTGCGCGGCCGCCGCCGAGCGCGGCGCCACCAGATGCAGCGCGTTTTTCTCCAGCACGAACGGCAGCGGCCGAATCCCGTCCAGGTCCCGAAACACGGCGGACGCGCTGGCGATCATGACCGGGCGGTTGGTTTCCACGAAGTCCACGCGGCCGCGCCGCAGCAAGCGGAAACAGGCACGCATCGAGCCCGGGCTGAGCCGCTCGATCGCGCCATCGGCGTACGCCGCCGCAGTGGCGCTCGACGGCGCGTAGCCGTCGGGCAGGCACGCGGTCGTGCCGTCGAGCTGGCGCGGCTCGGACACGGCAAGCGAATGGCCCTCCAGGACCCAGGCCTTGGCCTTCGTCTCCACGATCGGCTGGCTGTAGCGCAGCTTCCGCGCCCGCTCGGGGGTATGAACGTAGGGATAGGTGGCGGCGAACTCCCCGGCCAGGGTGGCCCGGTAGCCGCGCTTCCACGGCATGTAGCTCACCGTGACCTCGCGCCCGGCAGCCGCGAAGGCCGCGCGGACGACGCGCGTGGCCACGCCGCCGTGGGGCAGGTCGGGGTCGGCGAAGGGCTCGTAGCCGGGCCCGGTCACCAGCGACAGCGGCTCGGCGCTCGCCACGGCCGGCACCAGCACAAGCATCGCCGCCACGGCGCGTCGGCTTGTCCCCCCTCGACCCACGCGCGATCCTCACCTGCCCTAAACACGCATCTTGCAACAGTGTCGCCACGCCGGGCCGGAGCGTCAAACCGTCGTGGGTGGTGAGCGCGACCCGGGGCTACGCAGCTGCCGCCGTACCCGCGTTCTCGGCGGCGCTTCCGGCGCCAGCAGCGCCCAGTTCGCGCACGGTCGCGTCCAGGTGCTCGCGCAGCTTGGCGACAGCCGTGAGGGCCGTTTCTCCGACCCCGGCGACGGCCTGAATGTCGCGGTCGGCGCTGCCGGCGGCATCCTCCGCCGAGCGCGAGCGCTCCCCCGCGGCTTCGCCCTGCGCGCCCGCCTGCTGCACGCCGTCCGCGATCTCGCCCACGAGCCGCGCCGCCTCTGCGGCCGTGGTGTCGATCCGCGTGTTCGTCTCCTCGACGCCGTGCACGGCACGCACCACGCGCTGCAGCCGCTCGTCGACGGCGGCGGTGCGCTCGCGCAGCTCCTGCACGTGCTGGCCGATGGTCTCGGTCGCCTGCGTGGTCTGGTTGGACAGGCTCTTCACCTCGTCGGCGACGACGGCGAAGCCCTTGCCGGCCTCGCCCGCCCGCTGCGCCTCGATCGTGGCGTTGAGCGCCAGGAGGTTGGTCTGGCGCGCGATGGAATTGATGAGGTCGACGACCTTGCCGATCTCGTCGGCGGCGGTGCGCAGCTTGTCCATGACCTCGCTGGCGTCGTCGGCCTCCGAGCGCGCCTCGGCCGCGCTGCTGCCGGCTTCCTTGACCGCGCTGGTGACGGTGTTGGCTGATTCCGACAGAGCCTCCGCGCGCTGGCGCATTTCGTCCAGATGCGCGCGCACGCTTTCCGTGGCCTCGCGCGTGCTGCTCACATCCGCCAGCACCGTCGAATGGTGCCGGCTGACGCTGTCGAAGGCGTCGGTGAGCGCGCGCACGCTGTCGTCGACCTCGCGGACGGCGGCACCCATGTCGTCGCGCAGGCTCTCGCCCAGCCGCTTGAGGGCGGCGTCGCGTTCGGCGCGCGCCTGATCCTCGCGCATGAGGGAACGCGCCCACTCGCGCGCCACGTTCGCCAGCGGCCGCGCGAACTGCAGCGGCCCGGCCACGCCCAGGCTGGCGACGCGCTCGCCGTCCACGTCCAGGGCGATGTT
The DNA here is from genome assembly GCF_900100655.1 of Limimonas halophila. NCBI lineage: Bacteria > Pseudomonadati > Pseudomonadota > Alphaproteobacteria > Rhodospirillales > Rhodovibrionaceae > Limimonas > Limimonas halophila. The sequence continues at coordinate 13,990 of NZ_FNCE01000010.1, read as the reverse complement.
GCGCCCCTCGCGCATGGCCTCGCTGCGGGCCGCCTCCTCGGCGGAGACGTCGCGGCAGTCGCTGTGGCCCGCCATGACCTCGGCGGCGATGCGGTGCTTCGAGCCGATGCGCTCGCGGGCGGAGGAGGCGAAGATCTCCCCGCCCTCCCCCATGAAGGACACGGTCAGGTCCAACTCGCCCGCAATGCGGTCGCAAATGGTCTGCGCCTTGTCCGGATCCAGCGCCATGCTCGCTCCCCCTCGGACCCGCCCGGCGTCTTCGTACGGCTACGCGGGTTGCATTCCGATTAACTTGAGTCTAGCGGACGCGAGCCGATCCCGAAAGGAGCATGCCGGAGCCGCTCAGGCCGCCTTGGGCCGGCTGCCGCGGCTGGTCACCGCGACCCCGGCAATCACGGCAAGCGTCGCCACCACCAGGCGCCACGACGGCTCCGCCAGGCCGAGCGCCACCAGGAAGGCGCTGGCGATGATGGGAACGGCGTAGGTCAGCGCCCCGACCGCGCGCACCGGGCCGTAGCGGATGCCGTGCGCCCAGGCGATGAAGGCCAGGCCGTACGGGCCCGCGCCGATCGCCGCCGCGATCAGCATGGCCTCCGGCGCGATGGGCCACGCCGTGGGCTCGATCCACAGGTGGAGCGCCCCGGCGATAAGCGCGCCCAGCGTGAACAGGCGCGGAAAGAAGCCGGCGCCCAGCGCCTGCCGGCCGCGCACGATCAGGGAATACACCGTCCAACACGCGCCGCTGGCCAGCCCCGCCGCGTAGCCGGCGGCGTGCCCGGCCACGATGCCGCCGTCCCAGTCGCGCGCGATCAGCACCGCGGCGCCGGCGAAGGCGATCAGCGCGCCCAGCAGCACCACCGCGCGCACGCGGCCGACGGTGAGCACCTCGCTGGCGGCCACGAACATCAGCGGCCAGATGTAGGTGATCAGCGTCACCTGCGCCGCCGGCGCCGCGTTGAGCCCCAGGAAGTAGAACACGATGGCGCCCACCAGCGCCCCCGAGAGCACGAACCAGGTGCGCACGTCCACGTGCGCCGAGCCGCTCTCGCCGGTTTCGCGCTGGCCGCCCGAGAGGTTCGCCACCAGCGCCGCGCAGGCCAGCGCCAGCGCCGTCATCTGCATCGCCGGCACGCTCGCGGCGTGCTCGCGCAGCACCGGCAGCAGCCCCCAGAGAACCACCGCGAAAACCGCTGCCGCGAATGCCCGGATTTCGCTCGCCGTCCAGGCTGCCGTTCCGTCCAGAATACGCCGCTGCATGACCGACCTCCCTGCGTGCCTTGACCCTGAAGCCAGCGCACACCTAAGTCGGAACGGACCATCGCGGTAGGACATCTCCGTGATGGCTTCGATCAAACACGGCGATGAGTTGAGCGCCGCACGCATGACCACGGCCAACAGCTTCGACCTGGACGTGCTGCGCACCTTTCTCACGGTCGTGGAGGCGGGAAGCTTCACCGCCGCGGCCTCGGTGCTGGGCACGACGCAATCGACGGTGAGCATGCAGATCCGCCGGCTGGAGCGGGATCTCGGCACGCCCGTCTTCCACCGCGAGGGCCGCAGCGTGCGCCTGACCGTGGACGGCGAGCGCCTGCAAACCCACGCCCGCGAACTCGTGCGCCTGAACGACGAGGCGTGGCGGGATCTCACGGGCGCGGCGCTGTCGGGCGCGGTGCGCCTGGGCATCCCCGACGACTACGCGTTCTACCTGCCGGAGACGCTGCGGGACTTCTCGGAAGCGCACCCCTCGGTGAACCTGGACGTGCGCTGCGACCTCTCGGTCTCCCTGGTGGACCGCGTGCGCCGCGGCGATCTCGATCTCGCTCTCGTCACGCGCCAGACCCGCAGCCCTGGCGGCGAGGCCCTGCGGCGCGAGCCCCTGGTGTGGAGCGCCGCGCGCTCGCGCGCCATCGAGCACGCCGATCCGCTGCCGCTGGCGGTCTATCCGCGCGAGGCCTGCGTCTTCCGCGAACACGCCACGCGCGCACTGACCGAAGCGGGCCGGCGGTGGCGGGTCATCTACACCAGCAAGAGCGTAACCGGCCAGCAGGCCATGGTGCGCGCCGGCCTCGCCGTGTCCCCGACAACGGTGAACATGGTGACGCCGGAGATGCGCGCGCTGGACGAAAACAGCGGGTTGCCGTCCCTGCCCGCCATCGAAATCGCGCTGCACCGCGCGCCCGGCCGGCCCTCCGAACCCGCGCGGCGGCTCTACGACATGATCCGCGATAAGCTGTGGGCAGCTTAACCCCTGCGTTCGCACTTCTGCGCGGCTGTATTCACCGGGGGCTGGGTCTCACCGAGCCGGCTGGTGCACGGCGAACACTGGTGGGCTGCTTAACCCCTACGCTCGCACTTCTGCGCGGCTGTATTCACCGGGGGATGGGGCGCGATCCGAGAGGTTCGGGCACCGCGCCGTCAGGCCGCGTCGCGGTTGTCGAAGTGCTTTTTGATGAGCAGGAAAATGTAGCCGACGGCGGCGGCGAAGATCAGCAGCCCCAGCGCGTAGCTGAAGCTGGACGGCGCCGCGCCCGCCGCCATGGACAGCCCGACCGCGACGGCCACGACCGCGCTTCCGGCGCCCGCCATCACGCGCCCCTCGAAGCTGGCCGGCGTGATCTCGTCCACGCGCGGCAGGATCTTGGCCGTACGGCCGTCGCGCGCGTCGAAGTACGCGTTCACGACACGGAATTCGAGCAGCACCGCCACGGCGAAGATCAGCAGGCCGAAGCCGTAGCCGCGGCTGGTCTCCGCCCCGGCGGCCATGCTCAGCCCGATGACCGCGGCGATCGCGATGGCGACGCCGATCAAGGTGTAGCGCGTCCACAAATCCATGCCGTCGAAACGTCCGTTGTCCGAAAAAGCGGGGCGATTCCCGCGCGCAGTTTACACACGCGCACTCCCGCCGCCCACCGTTTCGGCGCACGGCGCGGCCGTGTCAGCCCGCCGCAGCCCGCGGCACGGCCTGCGCCGCAGCGGCGCGGTCCGGCAAATCGATGCGGAACTCCGTGCCCTCGCCGCTGGTGCTGACGACCGTGATCTCGCCGCCGTGGGCGCGCACCAGATCCCGCGCGATCGCGAGCCCGAGGCCGCTGCTGCCGGTCTTGCCCGCGGTCTGGAACGGCTGGAACACCGTGTCCTGAATCGTGGGCGGCAGCCCGGGCCCGTTGTCCGAGATGCAGACGAGCGTGCGCCGCGCCTTCCGGCCGCCGTGGACGCGCAGGTGCGTCGCGCCGGCCTCCACGGCGTTCTGGGCGATGTTGGCGAAGACGCGGTAGAGCTGCTCGCGGTCCGCCGTCGCCGTGAAGCCCTCGGGCAGCTCGTTGTCCACGCGCACCTGATCCGGCGCGGCAACGGGCAGTCCGGCCGCCACCTCACTTACCAACGCGTTCAGGTCGACCGTGTCGAGATCCAGCTGCACCGGCCCTTCGCGGGCGTAGGTGAGGGTTTGCACGCACAGGTTCACCGCGCGGTCGATCGTCTTGACCAGCCGCGGCGCCATGCGCGCGACCTCGGGGTCCTCGCTCTCGCCCATGCGGTCGGACACCAAGCGCGCCGTGGCGAGGATGTTCTTGAGATCGTGGTTGATCTTGGTCACGGCCACGCCCAGCGCGGCCATGCGCTCCTTCTGGCGCAGCGCATTCGTCAGGCGCTCCTGCATGGACGCCAGCTCGGCCTCGGCGGTGCCGATCTCGTCGTCGCGCCCCGAGGCGGTGATGACGCTGTCCGGGTTCTCCGGGTCTTCGCGGAAGCGCATCATGCTGTCGGTCAGCCGGCGCATGGGCCGCACCATCAGCAGCGTGAGCGCGATGTAGACGAGCGTGGCCGTGAAGATGGAGATGACCAGCGACAGCGCCAGGATGCGCTCGCTGTAATCGATCATGGCCGCGCGCAGGGGCCCTTCGTCCAGGTCTACGGTGAGCACGGCGTCGTCACGGCCGGGCACCGGCCCGATGACGCGCAACCGCCGATCGCCACCGGTAAAAAGGGTGTCGAAGGCGTTCCCGACCATGTCCACAAGGCCGGCTCGGCGCAGGTCATAGGTCTGCGCGGGCGTGACATGAGCGCTGGTGCCGAGGCTGCGCACGGTTCCATCCGGCCGGTGCAGCTCGACGGCGTAAACCTGCGCCTCGCGCAGCATGCCCGCTTCCGCCTTCGGCGAGAGCCGTTCGCTGTCCTGCGCGGCCATGACGGCCAGATGGGCGGCCTGCAGGCGGTCCTGCAGCTCGGTCATGCGAAAGCGCGCGATGGAGGGAACGTAGGTCAGCACTTCCGCCAGCATGACGAAAAAGATCGTCAGCACGAGCAGGCGCGCGGACAGGCTCTTGACGGCGCTCGGCAAACGGATGCGCGACATGCTGTACGGATGCACCCCTTCCTGTTCGGGGCGACCGCACCATCCACGTGCGTGGTAGGTGCTTGCGTCCGCAATAGCGCGTCAGCCGAGCTTTGCCAAGAAGCGCACGATGCGGCGAGTCCGCTCGGAGAAGAGCTTCGGCGTGTAGAACTGCCCCGCCGCGCCCTTGGACGCCTCGCCCAGCGTGGGGTACGGCGCGATCATCTGCGCCAGCGGTCCCACCTTCTGCTTCTGCTGCACCGCCAGGATCCAGGGGTAGATCAACTCGCCTGCGGACTCCCCGACGATCGTGCAGCCGAGCACCTGGCCCTTGGCCGTGGTGATCGCCTTCACGAAGCCGTCCGTGCGGCGTTCGGTGCGGGCGCGGTCGTTGTCGGCGAAGGGCGCCTGCAGCACGCGGATGGAGTCGCCGTGCTGCTCGCGCGCCTTGGCCTCGCTCAGCCCCACGTGGGCCAACTCGGGGTGGGTGTAGGTCACCCACGGCAGGGCGCTGTGGTCCGCCTTCGCGGGCAGGCGGAAGAGCGCGTTCTTGATGATCACGCCCGCGTGGTAGGCGGCGGCGTGAGTGAACTGATAGCTGCCGGCGGCGTCGCCCGCGGCGAACACGCGCTTGTTGGTGGTGCGCAGGCGGTCGTCGACCGTCAGCTTGCCCTTGGCGTGCTCGATGCCGGCCGCCTCCAGGTTGAGGCCGTCCAGGTTCGTGCGACGCCCAGCGGCGACGAGGATGTGGCTCCCGGCCACGGTGCGCTCGCCGTCCGCGTCCGCCAGCGTCACCTCGACGCCGCCGTCGGCGCCCTTGGCCACGCCCGCGACCTTGACCTGCTCGTGGATCTCCACGCCGTCGGCCCGGAGCTGGCCGCGCACGACCTCGGCGGCCTCGGGATCGTCGTTGGGCAGCACGCGCGCCATGTCCACGAGGCTGACCCGCGAGCCCAGGTTGGCGAAAGCCTGGCTCATCTCCGAGCCGATGGGGCCGCCCCCCACGACGATCAGGTGCTCGGGGCGCTCGGTCAGCTCGAACACCGTCTCGTTGGTCAGGTAGGGCACCTGATCAAGGCCCGGAATGGGCGGGACCATGGGACCGGAGCCCGTCGCGATGACGAAGCGGCGGGCACGCACGCGGGCGTCGCCGGCTTCCACGGTGCGCGCATCCGCAAAGCGCGCGTGCTCGGTGAGGACGGTGACCCCCAGGCCCTCGAAGCGCTCCACGGAGTCGTGCGGCGCGATGCCCGCGATGACGCCGTGGACGTGGTCGTGTACGCCCTGGAAATCGATCGTGGGCGCGCCGTACTGAACGCCGTACTGGCGTGCCAGCTTCTCCAGCTGCGCCGAGCGGCCGGCGGCGAGCAGCGCCTTCGAGGGCACGCAGCCGTAGTTCAAGCAGTCGCCGCCCATCTTGTTGCGCTCGATGAGGACGCAGTCGGCCCCCATCTGCTGCGCCCCGGCGGCGATGGCGAGGCCGGCGGACCCGCCGCCGATGATGCAGAGATCCGGCGTAAGCTCGCGTGTCATGTTTCGGGATCCGGAGACGTGTTGAAAGGACGAATATCGCTCAGCCGCGCGCGGCGCGCCAGGCGCGGTACTTCTTGTAGCCCACGGGCAGCATGGACAGCAGGGCCAACCCGATGATCGGCCCCAGGATGCTCGGCTCGAAGATGATGCCCAGGTTCGGCTTCTCACCAACGGCGATCAGGTTGCCCACGCCGTTGCCCACGCTGGCGTAAACCACCGAGCCCGGCGCGATGCCGAGAAACGTGCCGATGGCGTAGGTGCGCAGCGGCACGCCCAGGAACGCGGGCACGAGGTTCACCAGCCAGAACGGGAACACCGGGATCAGGCGCAGGAAGAGCAGGTAGTTCATGGCGTCTTCCTGAAAGCCCGCGCGCATGCGCTCCACGGCCGAGCCCGCGCGCTCGCGCAGCGCGTCGCCGAGGGCCGTGCGCGCCGCCAGGAAGACGGCGACCGCCCCGATGGTCGCCCCCGTCACGGCGTAGATCGCCCCGCCGATCGTGCCGAAGAGGAAGCCGCCCAGGATGGTCAGGAAAGCCCCGCCGGGGATGGAGAAGGCCGCCACCAGCGCGTAGACCACCACGAAGGCCGCCGCCGCCAGGACGGCGTTGTCGGCCACCTGTTGTTCCAGCCACGCCCGGTGCTCGGCGAGCGCGTCGAAGCTGAGGTACTTGTCCAGGCCGAGCGCGAAGAAGAGGACGAACCCGGCCACCAGCGCCAGCAGCGGCAGCCACCGCGTCAACCGCGAACGGCGCCCCGTCCCCGTGGCCTGGTTCGGGGCGTCTGCCTGATCCTTGGTGCTCATCCTGTCGCCCATATTGCTTCCGGAGCCCGGTCTTCCCACGCCCATCGAACGTTGATATGGCGCAGGTTGGGGCGCGAACCCAAATCACGACCCTGTCAACGGGCGTGAAACCCGGTGGAAGCCGTGCCCTCGGCATGCGCGGGCGGCTGCCCGCTGCCGAGCGGCGGCAATGCGCGTTGACACGGACTGGACCGCCGCTTATACCCGCGCCCCACCGCCGGACAAACAGGAGCTTACAGCCGTGAAGCAGACGTTCCAGCCCAGCAACCTGGTCCGTAAGCGCCGCCACGGCTTTCGTGCGCGCATGGCGACGAAGGGCGGCCGCCGAGTCATCAACGATCGTCGCCGCAAGGGCCGCAAGCGCCTGAGCGCCTGACGCCCGCGAGGCATGCCGCGCCTCGGCCGGCTCACCAAACGGCCCGAGTTCCTGCGTATCGCCCGCGGGCGATATAAAAAGGTCATGCCGGGAGTCGTGGTGCAGGCGCTTCCGCGCGAGTCGCGTGTCGACGCCGACGATGTCGCGCGCCTGGGCATCACCGTTTCGCGCAAGGTCGGCAAGGCCGTGCAGCGGAATCGCGCGCGCCGCAGGCTCCGGGCCGCGGCGCGCGAGGTGTTGCCGCGTGAAGGCGCGCCCGGCACGGACTACGTCGTTATCGGGCGCAAGGCCACGCTGGACCGCGCGTACCCGGACCTGTTGAACGACGTGCGCGTCGCCGTCCGCAAGCTCAATCGCCGAACGGCGCACGCCCGGGCCGACAACACCGCAACGGGCCGCGCGGGCACCACCGCCGCGTCTCCGGCGGACGCCGGGAAGGACACGGAATGAAGCACGCCGCACCCATCGCGTCCGCGCTGGCCCAGCGCGCCGCGCTGGGTGCGGTTCATGTGTATCGGGCCATCTCCACGCTCACGCCCGGTCACTGCCGCTACGAGCCCACGTGCTCCCAGTACGCGCTGACCGCGCTCCGGCGCCACGGCGTGGTCTACGGTGGGTGGCTGACCGTGCGCCGGCTGGCGCGCTGCCATCCCCTGGGAAGCTGGGGTTTCGATCCGGTGCCACCCGCCCGGGCACCGGGGCAGGACCGGCGGTAACGAACGGCGGACGCCATGGAGCAGCAGCGCAACCTCCTCATGGCGATCGTGCTCTCGGTCGCCATTCTGCTCGGCTTCGAACTGCTCTACCGGACGCAGGAGCAGCCGACCGGCCAGGACGGCAAGCCCGCGCCGGAGCAGCAGGCTGCCCAGTCGCAGGCCACCGGCGACGCCCCGGCCTCGGCGCCGCAGCCCGACGACGGCGGCGGCGCCACGGCGGACGGCCGCGCGCCGGGCAGTGCTGGGGGCGAGGTCACGAACCGCGCGAACGCGCTGGACGAAAGCCCGCGCGTGGCCATCGACACGCCCAAGCTGGACGGCTCGATCTCGCTGGTCGGCGGGCGCATCGACGACCTGACGCTGCGCAAGTACCGCGTCGAAAACGCCCCCGACAGCCCCAAGATCGACCTGCTCTCCCCGCCGCATTCCGAGAACGCCTACTACGCGTCCTTCGGCTGGGTGGCCTCGGGCGGCCCCGCGGACGTCCCGGGCCGCGACGCGCGGTGGGAGGCAAGCGCGGACAAGCTGACCGTCGACCAGGACGTCACGCTCACCTGGACGGGCGAGACCGGGCTGCGCTTCGAGCGCACCTATTCCATCGACGAAGACTACATGTTCGAGGTGACGCAGCGCGTCACCAACGAGGCCGGGGAGCCCGTCTCGCTGGCCCCGTACGGGCTGGTATCCCGCCGCGGCACACCGGACACGCTGGGCTACTACATTCTGCACGAAGGCCCGATCGGGGTGTACAACGGCACCCTGGACGAGATCGACTACGACGACGTGCGCGAGGACGGCCCGATCAGCCGCACCACGACGGGCGGCTGGACCGGCATCACGGACAAGTACTGGCTGGTCAGCCTGGTCCCCGACCAGGACGCCGAGGTGGAGACGCGCTTCGTCCACACCAACGGCAACGGCGTCGACAAGTACCAGGCCGACTACCTGCACAACAGCACGCGCATCGCGCCGGGTGAGCAGTTCGCGACGACCAACCGCCTGTTCGCCGGCGCCAAGGAAGTCTCGCTGCTGGACGGCTACGCCGAGGATCTCGGCATCCCGCACTTCGACAAGGCGGTCGACTTCGGCTGGCTCTACTTCCTGACGAAGCCGGTTTTCCACGCGCTTGATTTCTTCGCCGGGATTACGGGCAACTTCGGCGTCGCCATCATCCTGCTGGTGCTCGCCATCAAGCTCGTCTTCTTCCCGCTGGCCAACAAGTCCTACCGCTCGATGGCCAAGATGCGGAAGCTGCAGCCGGAGATGCAGCGCCTGCGCGAGCAGTTCGGCGACGACAAGCAGCGCCTGAACCAGGAGATGATGGCGCTCTACAAGCGCGAGGGCGCGAACCCGGCCTCGGGCTGCCTGCCCATCCTGGTGCAGATCCCCTTCTTCTTCGCCGTCTACAAGGTCCTCTTCGTCACGATCGAGATGCGCCACGCCCCCTTCATGCTGTGGCTGGACGACCTCTCGGCGAAGGACCCGACGAGCTGGATCAACCTTTTCGGGCTGCTGCCCTATCAGGTGCCGAACCTGGGCCCGATCGACTTCCTGAGCATCGGCATCCTGCCCATCATCATGGGCATCACGATGTACGCCCAGCAGGCCCTGAACCCGCAGCCGGCCGACGCCACGCAGGCGCGCATCTTCAAGCTGCTGCCGATCGTCTTCACCTTCCTGCTGGCACAGTTCCCGTCCGGCCTGGTGGTGTACTGGACGAGCAACAACATTTTCACCTTCCTGCAGCAGTACATCATCATGCGCCGGGCGGGCATGCAGATCGGCGGCAAGATGGAATCGCCCGCCAAGCCGGCCGCCAGCACGGGCGACGCCAACGGCTCGGGCGGCGACGGCGGTACGGCCACCGCCGCCGGCACGGGCAATGGCGAGGCCGAAACCGCACCCGCTCCGGCAGCTGCGCAGCCGGCGGAGGAACCGGCCCAACCCGCGGCGTCCCAGGGCGGCGACGGCGGGCCGCGCACGAGCAAGCGCAACCCGGCCGCGGCCAAGAAGGGCGGCGGCAAGGGCCGCAAGGGCCGCAAGCGCTGACCGCCATGAGCGACGCCCCATGAACGACGAGGTGGACGAAGGCCCCGCGCCCGATCCGGCCGCTGTCGAGCCGGAATCGGACCTGGATCTGGAGGCCGGGCGGCTGCTGTTCGCCCGGCCCGCCCGCTTCGTCGCGGGGGCGGCCAAGCTGGACTCCATGCCGAGTTTCGCCCACGAGACGCCCGAAATCGCCTTCGCCGGCCGGTCGAACTGCGGCAAGTCCTCGCTCATCAACGCGCTCGTGGGCCAGAAGATGCTGGCCCGCACCTCGCAAACGCCGGGGCGCACGCAGCAGATCAACTTCTTCGATCTCGCCGGCGCGCTGATGCTGGTGGACCTGCCCGGGTACGGCTACGCCAAGGCGCCCAAGGACAAGGTGCGGCGCTGGACCGAGCTGACGTACGATTATCTCCGTGGTCGACCGAACCTGCGCCGGGTGTGCGTGCTGGTTGATGCACGCCGCGGTGTGCGCGACAACGACCGGGCCGTGATGACGGCGTTGGACCAGGCCGCGGTGCCCTATCAGGTACTGCTCACCAAGGCCGACAAGATGCGCAGCCAGGCCGCGTTGACGGAAACCGTGCAGGCGGTTCGCGATCTCGGGCCCAAGCACGTGGCCCTCCACCCGGTCGTGCGCGTCACCTCGGCGCAGACCGGCCGGGGCATCGAAGAGGTCCGCGGCGAACTCGCGGCGCTCGCGGCGCATATCGAACAGTGACGACGGGAGCGGGCATGGCGGGCAATACCCAACAGCGCAGCATCGGCGAGACCAAGCACTGGCTGCGGACGGCGCGCACCCTTACCGAGGCGCTGCCGTTCATGCGCCAGTACTCGGGCAAGACCTTCGTCGTGAAGTACGGCGGTCACGCCATGGGCGACCCCGAGCTGGCCAAGGTGTTCGCCCGCGACATCGCGCTGATGAAGCACGTCGGCATCAACCCCGTGATCGTCCACGGCGGCGGCCCGCAGATCGGCCGCATGCTGGAGCGCCTCAACGTCCAGTCCCAGTACGTCGACGGCCTGCGCATCACCGACGCCGAGACCGTCGAGGTCGTGGAGATGGTGCTCGCCGGGACGATCAACAAACAGATCGTCAGCACCATCAACGCCGAGGGCGGCACCGCCGTCGGCCTTTCCGGCAAGGACGGCGCCCTCATCGAGGCCAGCAAGCTTCAGCGCAAGACCCGCGACCCGGATTCCCAGATCGAGCGCGTGGTCGACCTCGGCTTCGTCGGCGAGCCCAAGCACATCAACGCCGGCGTCATCGCCTCCATGGAAAACGCCGGCATGATCCCCGTGATCGCGCCCATCGGCTGGGGCCCCAACGGCGAGACCTTCAACATCAACGCCGACACCGCCGCCGGCGCCATCGCCGCGGCGCTCGGCGCCACGCGCCTGCTCATGCTCACCGACGTGCCCGGCGTCTCCGATCAGAATGGGGCGCTCATCCCCGAGCTTTCGCCCGACCAGACCCGCTACGCCATCGGCGACGGGACGATTTCCGGCGGCATGATCCCCAAGGTCGAGACCTGCCTGCACGCCGTCGAGCAGGGCGTCGAGGCCTCCGTCATCCTCGACGGCCGTGTGCCCCACTGCCTGCTGCTGGAAACCTTCACCGACCGCGGCGTCGGCACCATCATCCGCAACCTGGAAGCAGGTTGATCCCATCAATCGGGCAAACGGACGCCCGCGGACCGGCGATGGGGGCGGCTGTCTCGGGGACGGTCGCCATCCGAACCTTCACGGCGGGTCGGCGGCGGGCGCGCCATAACGGCGCGCTCGCGGCGGGGTCGAAGCCGCCGCGCTGGGCTTCATCCGATCCCCTCACGAAACGGGAGCGCTGCGGCTGGCACAGCGCTCCCGGCCGCATCGGCGCGGCGTGCGGGGATCAGATCGCCTGCTTCTGCATCTGCTCGGCGATGTAGTCCGCCTGCCGGATCGCCAGGGTCACGATCGTCAGCGTCGGGTTTTCCGCGCCGCTGGTGGTGAACTGGCTGCCATCCGAGATGAAAAGGTTCGCCACGTCGTGCGTCTGGCCGAAGCTGTTGCAGACGCCGTCCGCCGGGTCGGCGCTCTGCCGACAGGTGCCCAGGTTGTGGGTCGAGGGATAGGGTGGCGTTTCGATCGTGCGGATGGCGCCCGCCGCTTCGTACACCGCCGAGCCGGCCTTGTAGCCGTGGTTGCGCATGGCGATGTCGTTGGGGTGATCGTCGAAGTGCACGTTCGGCACCGGCATGCCGTTCTGATCCCGCTTGGAGTCGTGCAGCGTGATCCGGTTGCTCTCCTGCGGCATGTCTTCGCCGACCAGCCACATCCCGGCCATGTGGTCGTAGGCTTCCATTTCCTCGGTGAAGTCCTCGCCCCAGGCGCCGGGGTTCAGGAAGGCCGCCATGAAGGGAACGCCCAGGAAGATGGTCTCCATCTCGTAGCCGCCGACGAAGCCGCGGCTGTCGTCGAAGCGCGACTCATCCTGGATGATCCCGGCCATCGTGGTGCCGCGGTAGCCGTTCACGGGGTTGTTGAAGACCCCGTAGACCGAGCCGGTCATGTGGCGCATGTAGTTGCGCCCGACCTGCCCCGAGGAGTTCGCCAGCCCGTCGGGGAATTTGTTGCTGTCGGACATCAACAGCATGCGCGGCGTCTCGATGGAATTGCCGGCGACGCACACCGCGCGCGCCCGCTGGCGCTGCTTGTCGCCGTTGGCGTCGACGTAAACCACCGCGCTGGCCTTGCCGGCGTCGTCGTGCTCGATCCGCACCACCTGCGCCTGGGTGCGCAGGTCCAGGTTCCCCGTCTTTTCGGCTTTGGGGATCTCGGTGTAGAGCGTCGACCACTTGGCGCCCGTCTTGCAGCCCTGGAAGCAGAAGCCAAGCTGCTGGCACGCTGGCCGGCCGTCGCGCGGCTGGCTGTTGATCGCCATGCGCCCGGTGTGGACGGTTTCGTAGCCCACCCGCGAAGCGCCGTTGTACATGACCTTGAAGTTGTTGTTGCCCGGCAGGCCGGGGATGTCGTTGGTGCGCGTGACGCCCAGCTTCTTTTCGGCCTTGTCGTAGTAGGGCTCCAGGTCGTCGAGCGATAGCGGCCAGTCCGCCAGGTTGGCGCCCGGCACGTCGCCGTAGGTGCTGCGCGCTTTCAATTCGTGCGCTTGCAAGCGCAGGCTGGCGCCGGCCCAGTGAACCGTGGTGCCGCCCACCGTCTTGCAGATCCACGCCGGCAGGTTGGGAAAGTCCCGCGCCACGCGCCAACTGCCGGATGCAGTGCGCAGGTCCAGCCAGGACAGCTGGTTGAAGGCTTCCCACTCGTCGTTGGTGAAGTCGCCGATGGAATAGCGCTTGCCGGCTTCCAGCAGCACCACCCGGATGCCCTTCTGGCAGAGTTCGTTCGCCAGCGTGCCGCCGCCGGCGCCCGAGCCGATGATGACGACGGCGCTGTCGTCGGATGCGTCGATCGTGGCCATGATGTGCGTCCTCCCTGAACGTGCGGGGCGGTCAGCCGTGGGCGGGCGGGCTGGCGCTGGCCGGCGGATCCGGCAGCCACGCCAGGTCGTCGAACCCGCGGCGGATGTAGCCGCCCTTGGGAAAGGACGCGCCCTCGTAGCCGAGCTGGCGCCAGACCAGCTTCTGGTTGTAGAGCGACACCACGGCCTTGCCGCGCACCTTCTCGAAGAATGGCTCGCCCTCGATCCGCTTGAGCACCTTGACCTGGTAGCCGTCGGAGAGCGTCTTGAACGGCACGCCCATGGCGTCGTCCAAGGTTTTCACGCCCTCGGCGAGCAGCGTCTTGGTTTCCCCGTTTTCAGCCGCCTCGCTGTCCAGGTCGGCCACGACGTTCAGGTAGTAGACGTCCCCCAGGCTGGCGTGCGGATACAGGCGCCGCAGCATCGCCAGCAGGGTGTCGGCGCCGTGCTGATCCACGGCGCCTGTCAATTCGACCGCCAGCGCCCGGTCGGACGCCAACAGCACCGGCGCGCCGGCGGCCGTCACCGCCGCCACGGCTCCGCCGAGCCGAAGGAACCGCCGGCGGTCCATGGCGCTCTCTCCCGTTGTCATGACGTGACTCTCCCTCATCATTTTCGTTTTTATTGTTCTTGTTGGATCGGCGGGACACGGTCGCCGCGTCCCATTGTTCTTGCATGCTCGGGACGCGGTGACCGCGTCCCATTGTTCTTGCATGCTCGGGAC
>NZ_FNCE01000009.1 GCF_900100655.1 Limimonas halophila | reverse complement strand
TGTCCACGCACGAGCAAGCAGAATCACGCCGGGACGGCCACGGCGGAGTGGGCGTCCGAAAGAGCTGATTCCACTTTACGGCGATCTGCTCTAAAACGTCGTGCGTGAAACCGTGTTTGCCTGGAGCGCTGGAAATATGCGGACCAGCCCTTGTTTTCCAGGGCGAGCCGTTTCAGCGCCTGCGACGCCCGCGGATTCCGGGGCGGAACCCGTTACGCCGCGCGCCACGTGCTCCTCGCCCTCGGGCAAGCCCGCGCGCGCCCGATGCCCCGGCCGCGATGCGGCTCGAACACGGCGAGGCCCGAGACGTAGAGCGAACCGGCATCCTCCAGCTCGCTGTAGGGCCGGAGCACGGGATCGGTCTCCACCTCGCCGGACTCGCGGGGCGGCATGGCGAAGGCATGGGCCATGCCCAGAACGCCGTCGGCGTTTGCGGCGACCAAGCAATTCTCGAAGGAAAACGGCGTGTTCCGCCGCGCGTAGCGGGCCGCGCCAACCTCTTCCAGCGACAGCCCGGGCATCTCCATCTGGCCCCAGATGTAGGCCGCCAGCCCGTCCGAGGAGATCAGGAACAGCCGCGCGATCGCGCCGGCCTCTTCCGCCCGCGCCCAGCGAATGGGAATGTCGGCATGCGTCATCGAACGGCCCCGTGGCAGCAAGCTCACAGGCCGCAGGTTATCCCGTCACGGCGCGGCGCGACGCGGATCAAAAGGCACGCCACCACCAAATTGCCGCCGCCGCCACGGCGCACAATCGGGAACGAATTTAGCTATCGGGGAAAACAACCGGAAACGATGGCGGAGGGGGTGGGATTCGAACCCACGGTAGGGGGTTGCCCTACAGCGGTTTTCGAGACCGCCGCCTTCGACCACTCGGCCACCCCTCCGGCGTCAGTGGCGTGGGAGGTAGCATCTCGCGCGCGAGCCTGCAACAGGGTGCGTCGGGCCTCGTCCGGGATGCGTGCGGGGGCGGAGCCGCGCACGGCGACGCGGGGGCGGCCGCGTGCGGGCGCCCCGGGCTGACAGGCTTGACACGCGCGCCGCCGTGGCTATCGTCCGCGCCCACGTTCGCGGCGCCATCGGCGCGGCTGCGCCCGGGTCGTGCGTCCGTCCCGCCGGGTCGATCGGACCGGGATGGAGACCGCCCCGGCCCCGCGAAGCCCGACGCCGGGCGCGTCGGCCGAACGCATCGCACACGCTGAGGAACGCGGCCCGACGGGACGAACCGAGCCCGGCGGGTCGACCAACCGAACCCAACAGGAACGATCGGCGGCAGCCATGTTCGCAGTGCTTCAGACGGGCGGCAAGCAGTACAAGGTGGCGCGCAACGACGTCATCACGGTGGAAAAGCTCGCCGCCGAGCCCGGCAGCGAGGTCGAGCTGGACCAGGTGCTCCTGGTCGGCCAGGACGGCGGCAGCCCGCGCGTCGGCGCGCCCACGGTGGACGGCGCGCGCGTGACCGCGGAGGTGCTGGAGCAGACCCGCGGCCGCAAGATCACGGTCTTCAAGAAGAAGCGCCGTCAGGGCTACCGGCGCACCCACGGCCACCGGCAGCATCAGACCGTGCTGCGCATCACGGACATCGCCGTGGACGGCGCCAAGGCTTCCGAGACAGACGCCAGCGCCCCCACGCCGCGTCAGAGCCCGCAGCAGCTGCGCGAGGCCACGAACGCCGGGCTGAACGCGCGCAACAAGGCCAAGGCGCGCACGGCGCGCCAGCGCAACACCGTCTTCGACACCACCCTGCCCGGCGGCGGCGCCGAGGCGGACGACGAGGCGTAAGGAGGTCCAGCGATGGCGCACAAGAAGGCTGGCGGCAGCACCAAGAACGGCCGCGATACGATCGGCAAGCGCCTCGGCGTGAAGAAGTTCGGCGGCGAGGCCGTTGTGCCCGGCAACATCATCGTCCGCCAGCGCGGCACGCGCTGGCACCCCGGCCAGAACGTCGGCCTGGGCCGCGATTACACCATCTTCGCGACCGAGCCCGGTCACGTGAAGTTCCACAAGAAGGCCGGCGGGCGCACCTACATCTCGGTGGTGCCGGGAGAGTAACCCACCCCGGCCATCGGCCGACGGGTCGGGGGGAATGGGCTGCCATTCCCCCTTTTTTCGTTTCGCCCGCCGCGGGTTGCGCGCACCGCTCGCCGCAAGGGTCCCGAACCCATGAAGTTCCTGGACGAGGCCAAGATCTACCTGAAGGCCGGCGACGGCGGGAACGGGTGCGTCTCCTTCCGGCGCGAGAAGTACGTCGAGTTCGGCGGCCCCGACGGTGGCGACGGCGGCGACGGCGCGGACATCGTGTTCGAGGTCGACCACGACCTGAACACCCTGATCGACTTCCGCTACCAGCAGCACTTCAAGGCGCCCAAGGGCCAGAACGGCGAGGGCCGCAACAAAGCGGGCCGCGCCGGCAAGACCATGGTTGTCCAGGTGCCGCCGGGCACGCAGGTGCTGGCGAACGACAAGGAAACGCTGCTGGCCGATCTGACTGAACCCGGCCAGCGCGTCACCATGGCCCACGGCGGCACGGGCGGGCGCGGCAACACCCGCTTCAAGTCCTCCACCAACCAGGCGCCGCGCCACGCCGAGCCCGGCGGCGAGGGCGAGGAGCTGTGGGTCTGGCTGCGCCTGAAGCTGATCGCGGACGCGGGCCTCGTCGGCCTGCCCAACGCGGGCAAGTCCACCTTCCTGGCGACCGCCTCGCGCGCCCGGCCCAAGGTGGCGGACTACCCCTTCACCACGGTCCACCCGCACCTGGGCGTCATCTACCGCGACGGCGAGCAGCTGGTGCTGGCCGACGTGCCGGGCCTGATCGAGGGCGCCCACGAAGGCCGCGGCATGGGCGATCGCTTCCTGGGCCACGTGGAGCGCTGCGCCGTGCTGCTGCACCTCGTCGACTGCACCCAGGACGACGTCGTGGACGCCTACAAGCAGGTGCGCCGGGAGCTGGACGCCGAGGGCCCGCCGCTCGCCGACATCCCGGAACTGGTGGCGCTGTCCAAGATCGATTCGCTGCCCGAAGAGCTGGTGGCGGAACAGGCCCAGGCGCTGGAAGCCGCATGTTCCGGCCCGGTCTACCGCGTCTCCGCCGTGTCCGGCACGGGCATGGACGCGCTGTTGGAGGCGGTCTGGGACAGCGTGGAAGCCGCGCGCCCCGAACCCGAGCGCTCGGAGTGGCGGCCGTGAGCGACTCATCCACCCGCGCCGCCGGGCGCCCGGACCTTACGGCGCTGCGGCGCGTCGTCGTGAAGATTGGCTCCAACCTGCTCGTCGACGCCGAGACGGGCGCGCTCAAGCGGGCGTGGCTGGACGCGCTGGTGGACGACATCGCCGAGCTGCGCCGCCACGGCGTCGAGGTCGCCGTGGTGTCCTCGGGCGCCATCTCGGCGGGCCGGCGGCAGCTCGGGCTGACGCGCGACAGCATCCGCCTGGAGGAAAAGCAGGCCGCCGCGGCAGCGGGGCAGATCCGCCTCGCCCACGCGTATCAGGAGTCGCTGGCGCGCCACGAGCTGACGGTGGCGCAGATCCTCATCACGCTGGCCGACACCGAGGAGCGCCGCCGCCACCTGAACGCGCGCAGCACCGTGGGCACGCTGCTCTCGCTGGGCGCGGTGCCGGTCATCAACGAGAACGACACCGTCGCCACCAACGAAATACGTTTCGGCGACAACGACCGCCTCGCCGCGCGCGTGGCCGCGATGATCGACGCCGAGGCGCTGGTGCTGCTGTCCGACGTGGACGGCCTCTACGCCGGCGACCCGCGCCGCGACCCCGACGCCGCCTTCGTCCCCCGCGTGGACGCCATCACGCCCGAGATCGAGCGCATGGCCGGCGCGGCGCCGCGCGGCTATTCCACCGGCGGCATGGTCACCAAGCTGGCCGCCGCGCGCGTGGCGCTCACCGCCGGCTGCCACATGGCGATCGCCCAGGGACACGTGGACAGGCCGCTGCGGCACATGCGCGAGAGCGGGCGCTGCACCTGGTTCGTCGCCGCCGAGGAGCCGCGCGCGGCGCGCAAGCGCTGGATCGCCGGCTCGCTCAGCCCGGCGGGTCGGATCACCGTGGACGACGGCGCACAGAAGGCCCTGCGGCGCGGCACCTCGCTGCTGCCCGCCGGGGTTGTGGCCGTTGGCGGCACGTTCGAGCGCGGCGACGCCGTCGTGGTACAAGACCGCCAGGGGCGCGAACTCGCCCGCGGCCTGATCGCCTACTCGGCCGACGCGGCGCGCCGGATCGCCGGGCGCAAGTCGGCCGAGATCGCGGACATCCTGGGCTATAGCGGCCGCGAGGAACTGATCCACCGCGACGACCTGGCGCTGACGACTGCGGACGATCCAGCGTTGGGCGATAAAGCGGCGGACGATACAGCGAAGGAAGGGGAGCGATGACGGCGAACGCTGCCGAGCGCACGGACCTGCAAGCGCAGATGCACGAGCTGGGCGACGCCGCCGTGGCAGCCGGGCGCGGGCTCGCCACCGCCAGCGCGGACGCCAAGGAAACCGCCCTGCGCCAGGCCGCCGCGGCCCTGCGCCGCAACGTCGAATCGCTCAAGGCCGCCAACGCGCGCGACTTGGAGACGGGGCGCGAGCGCGGGCTGACGGACGCGCAGCTCGACCGGCTGGAACTCACCGACGGCCGCATCGAGGGCATGGCGAGCGGCCTGGAAACCATCGCCGCGCTGCCCGATCCCGTGGGCGCGGAGCTGGCGCGCTGGCAGGTGCCGACGGGCCTGGACATCGCGCGGGTGAGCACGCCCATCGGCGTCATCGGCATCATCTACGAGAGCCGCCCCAACGTCACCGCGGACGCGGCGGGGCTGTGCATCAAGGCCGGCAACGCCGCCATCCTGCGCGGCGGCTCGGAGAGCTACCACTCCGCCGGCGCCATTCTGGAATGCCTGCACGAGGGCCTGGCCGCCGCCGGGCTGCCCGAGCGCGCGGTGCAGCGCGTCCCCACCACGAACCGCGAGGCCGTGGGCGTCCTGCTGACGATGGACAGCCACGTCGACCTGATCGTGCCGCGCGGCGGGCGCGGGCTGGTGGAGCGCGTGAAGACGGAAAGCCGCATGCCCGTGCTCGCCCACCTCGAGGGCGTGAACCACAGCTACGTCCAGGCCTCGTGCGACCCGGCGATGGCGCGCAGCGTCATCCACAACGCCAAGATGCGCCGGCCCGGCATCTGCGGCGCCACGGAAACCATCCTGATCGACCGCGACGCCATCGCAAGCCACCTGCCCGGCATTCTCGACGACCTCGCCGAGGCGGGGTGCGAGCTGCGCGGTGACGCAACCATCCAAGCCGCCGACAGCCGCGTGGCCGCGGCCACCGAGGCGGACTGGGACACCGAGTACCTGGCGCCCATCGTCAGCGTGAAGGCGGTCGACTCCCTGGACGAGGCCGTGGCGCACGTGAACGCCCACGGTTCCGGCCACACCGAGGCCATCCTGAGCGGCGACGACGCGCCCGCGCGCACCTTCTGCGAGCGCGTGGACGCCGCCATCGTCATGGTCAACGCCTCCACGCAGTTCGCCGACGGCGGCGAGTTCGGCATGGGCGCGGAGATCGGCATCGCCACCGACCGCACGGTGCCGCGCGGGCCCATCGGCGCCACGGAGTTGACGAGCTACAAGTACGTCGTGCGCGGAACCGGGCAGACGCGCGCGTAAGCCCCGGGCGGCACGCGTCGCGTGCACTGCTTCAGCTTGATGTTCATTTCGCGCGCGCATGCTAACGATTTGTGAACCCTGATTACGGTTCCCTCGGGGCTGTCACGGGCGGTGCCCACACGCCGCCTGCCGGCCCCGGGGCGCGCGATGTCAAGCGAGCGTTGCGACAGCGGCACCCACGCCATCGCCGAAACCGCGCTGGCGCGGATGAAGGCGCTCGGCATTCCGGCGACGCCGGAGAACTACCAGGTCTGGTACGCCTACTGCGCAGGCACGCATCCCGACCTGAGCCGGGCGCTGGACGTCCTCGTCTCCAACCGCGACACCTTCACGGAGGAGCGCAATGCGGAGATCCACGCGCGCTTCTTCGGCGGCGGCGGGGATCAGCTCAGCCAGGTCGCGGACACCAGCCACCGCCTGGAACAGGCGATTTCCCGCATCCTCAGCGCGCTCGACGAGGGCGGGCGCGAAAGCGACGCCACGGGCCGGCGCATCGCCAGCCTCTCCGGCCACCTCACGGGCGACAGCAGCCTCTCGGTCATTCAGGAGACGGTGCGCGAGATCGTGCGCGAGACGCGCGCCCTGCTCCACCGCAACCAGGAGCTGGAACAGCGCCTGCACCAATCCTCGCGCGAGGTGGAATCCCTGCGCAAGGACCTGGAGGACACGCGGCGGGACGCCGTTACGGACGGCCTGACCGGGATCGCCAACCGCAAGCTGTTCGACGAACGCCTGCGCGATTCCATGGCGGCGGCGATGGAACACGGCACGCGGCTGACCATCGCGCTGGCCGACATCGACCACTTCAAGCAGTTCAACGATCAGTACGGCCACGACGTCGGCGACGAGGTGCTCAAGCTCGTGGCCCGCCACCTGCGCGAGCAGATCAAGGGCCGCGACACGGCCGCGCGCTTCGGCGGCGAGGAGTTCGCCCTCATCCTGCCCGAAACGCGCCTGCACGACGGCGGCAAGCTCGCCGACCGCATCCGCGCCGGCCTGGCCGGGCACAGCCTGACCAGCCGCACCACGCACCGGCGCTACGGCCGCATCACGCTCTCCGCCGGGGTGGCCGAATACCGCTACGGCGAGCCGCTGGACCAGCTCGTGCGCCGCGTCGACGACGCGCTCTACGCCGCCAAGCACCGGGGGCGCAACTGCGTGGTGGCGGAGGACGGCAGCGTGGCCGGCGCCTGACCCCGGTTTGACAGCCCCGCGTTCGCCGGGCATGCGTTCATTCCGGTCCGTTACCGCCAGGAGCCGCCGGTGCCCGCGCCCACGTCCGCATCGTCCCCGCACCAGCCGACACCGCCCGACCGGCCGCGCAGCGCCTGGACCGCCGCGGGCCCCAGTTCGCTCAGCCGCAAACCCGCCACCACCCGCCGCCTGGGTGCCGCGCTCGGCGGCGCGCTGCCCAGCCGGGGGCAGCGCATCGGCCTGCTCGGCGGCTCCTTCAACCCGGCCCACGGCGGGCACCGCACCATCTCGGAAGAAGCGCTGCGCCGCCTGGAGCTGGACGCGGTGTGGTGGCTGGTCTCGCCGCAGAACCCGCTCAAGCCCAAGGCCGGCATGGCGCCGCTGGCGGCGCGCGTCGCCAGCGCCCAGCGCGTGGTCGGCGACCACCCGCGCATCCGGGTCACGACCCTGGAAGACGCGCTGGGCACGCTCTACACCCTGGACACGCTCAATGCCGTGACCCGGCGGATGCCGGGCGTGCGCTTCGTGTGGCTGATGGGCGCCGATAATCTTTTCCAGATCGACCGCTGGGCGCACTGGGAGCGCATTTTCGAACGGGTCCCGGTTGCTGTGTTCAATCGTCCGCACTATTCTCAGACTGTGCGGTCCGCGAAAGCCGCGCACCGCTTCCGGCGGGTCCGGCTGCCCGAACGCACGGCCGCCCGCCTGGCGGAGACGCCGCCGCCGGCTTGGGTTTTCCTGCACCAGCCGCAGGATCCACGGTCCGCGACGGCGATCCGGGCCCGACAGCGAGAGGCTGAAACCGTCCGCTCATGGCCGCGACGGTGCGCACAGACCCCTTCCTGACGCATGCGGCCGAGATGGCCGACTGGGTGTTGTTGACCGTGGCCCGCCCCGGTGCCGCGGCGGGTGCGTGCTGCGGCCGTGAGGGATGTTAACGACCGCGAGGAGGCAGGAGCCATACACGACGTTCAGCGCATCGAGCCGGCCACGGACGCCGGCCCCCGTCCGGCAATGGACGATCCCTTGCTGGACCTCGTGACCCGGTCGCTGGAAGACGACAAGGGTCAGGACATCGTCGTGATCGATCTGGCGGGCAAGACCGCCATGGCCGACCACATGGTCGTGGCCAGCGGCCGCTCCGGCCGCCAGGTCAGCGCGATGGCCACCCATCTGTGCGACCGCCTGAAGGACGCCGGCCACGGCACCGTGCGCCCCGAGGGCATGAACCAGGCCGACTGGGTCCTGATCGACGGCGGCGACGTGATCGTCCACATCTTCCAGCCCGAGGTTCGCGACTTCTACAACCTGGAGAAGATGTGGGGCGAAGCCGTCGTGACGGACGGGGAACCCGCGGCGCACTGACGCGCCGTCCCGGCGGCCCGCGGTGCGAAAAGGTCCGGTTGCGGCATGCGCATCACGCTGGCGGCCGTCGGGCGGCTGAAGCGGGGGCCCGAGCGCGAATTGGTCGACTCCTACCTGGCCCGCCTGCCCTGGGCGGTGCTGGAGAAGGAGGTCGTTGAGCGCCGCAGTCTCCCGGCCGAGCAGCTGCGCGAGCGCGAGGGTGAGCGGCTCCTCGCGGCGCTCTCGCCCGATGCGGTGGTGGTCGTGCTCGACCCCGGCGGGCGCGAACTGACGAGCCCGCAGTTCGCCGAGCGGCTGAGCGGCTGGCGGGACACGGGCGTGGACGTCGCTTTCGCCATCGGCGGTGCCGACGGTCTGAGCGAGGCAGTCCGATCGCGCGCCGATCTGCGCCTTTCGTTCGGCGCACAGACATGGCCCCACATGCTTGCGCGCGTTATGCTCGCCGAGCAGCTTTACCGGGCCGCGGCGATCCTGAGCGGCCACCCGTACCATCGATGAGCACGCCCCGCTGATCCCATGACCCGACCGGTGCGATGACCATGGCGCCAAGCAACCGGCCCCGTCCCGTCGTGCTCTGCATCCTCGACGGCTGGGCGCTCAACCCCGACGCGAGCGACAACGCCGTGGCCCAGGCCGAAACGCCGGTCATGGACCGGCTGTGGCAGCACAACCCGCACGCCACGCTGACCACGCACGGCGCCGATGTCGGCCTGCCCGCCGGGCAGATGGGCAACTCCGAGGTCGGCCACATGAACCTGGGCGCCGGGCGCGTGGTGCTGCAGGAGCTACCGCGCATCGACGCCGCCGTGGCCGACGGCTCGCTGGCCGAGGCGGAAGCGCTGCGCGCGCTGATCGCGCGCCTGCGCGAGACGGGCGGCACCGCGCACCTCATGGGCCTGCTCTCGCCCGGCGGCGTGCACGCCCACCAGGACCACATGGCGGCGCTGGCGAACGCGCTGCACGCCGCTGGCATCCCGGTGAAGGTGCACGCCTTCACCGACGGCCGCGACACCCCGCCGCGCGCCGCGCCGGACCACCTGCGCGACTTCGTGGCGGCGGCACCCAACGCGGACATCGCCACGGTCAGCGGGCGCTACTACGCCATGGACCGCGACAAGCGCTGGGACCGCGTCAAGCGCGCGCACGACGTTATGGTGGACGCACGCGGCGAGCACGCGCCGGACGCGGCGACCGCCGTGGCCACCGCCCACGCCAACGGCACCGGCGACGAGTTCGTCCCGCCCACGGCGATCGGCGGCTACGCGGGCATGGCCGACGGCGACGGCCTGATCATGGCCAACTTCCGCGCCGACCGCGTGCGCCAAATCCTGCGCGCCCTGCTGCTGCCGGACTTCGAAGGCTTCGAGCGCGCGCGCACCGTGGATTTCGCCGCGCAGGCCGGGATGGTCACCTATACGGACGATCTCGCGCCCGTGCTGCCGGCGATCTTCCCGCCGCAGCAGCCCGAGGCGACGCTGGGCGAGGTCGTGGCCGGGCACGGGCTGCGCCAGCTGCGCGTGGCGGAGACGGAGAAGTACGCCCACGTCACCTTCTTCTTCAACGGCGGCCGCGAGACGCCGTTCGCGGGCGAGGACCGCGTGCTCGTGCCCTCGCCGGACGTGCCCACCTACGACCACAAGCCGGAGATGGCGGCGGTGGAGGTCACCGACCGCCTGACCCGAGCCGTCGGCGACGGCACCTACGACCTCATCGTGGTCAACTACGCCAACGGCGACATGGTGGGCCACACCGGCGACATGGATGCGGCCATTCGTGCCGTGGAAACCGTGGACGCCTGCCTGGGCCGGCTGTCGGAGGCCGTGACCATGGCCGGCGGCGCGCTGCTCGTCACCGCCGACCACGGCAACGCCGACCGCATGCGCAACCCCGAGACGGGACAGCCGCACACCGCCCACACGACCTTCCCCGTGCCCGTGGTGCTGAGCGGCGGCCCGGCCGGCGTGGACCAGCTGCGCGACGGGCGGCTGGCCGACGTGGCGCCGACGCTGCTGGCCCTGATGGGGCTGCCGCAGCCGGAAGCCATGACGGGCCGGTCCCTGCTGCCCAGCGCCGCCGATGCCGAAGGCCCGGACGCCGAACCGGCGCTGCGGGCGTCGGGATGACGGCCGGCCCGCGGCGGTGATGCGGCGGGCGGTCGTGCTCACCGCGGCCGGTTGGCTCGCGGCGGCCCTGCTGACGGCTGCCGGGGCGCTGCCCGCGAACGCGCAGGAAAGCAGCGCGGATACTGGGACGTCCCTGGAAAAGATCGAAAAGCGCGCCGAGAAGGACCGCGAGCGCGCCCGCGACCTCGCCGAGAAGGCCGAGGCGCTGGCGAAGGAGCTGCAGGCGCTCAAGGAGCGCTCCGTCGAGCTCGCCCGCAAGACGCAGACCCTGGAAACCCGGCTGAGCGCGACGGAGTCCCGCCTGGACGAGTTGCGGAGGCGGCGCGAGACACTGCGCGAGCAGCTGGACGCGCGGCGCGAGCAGCTCGTGGGCACGCTCCAGGCGCTGGAACGCATCGCCATGCAGCCGCCGGCCGCGCTGGCGGTCAGCCCCGAGTCGCCCATCGACGTGGCGCGCGCCGCGAGCCTGCTGGACACGGCCGTGCCCGAGATCGAAAAGCGCGCGGCGGCCGTGCGCCAGGACCTCCAGCGACTCGAAACAGTTCGCAAGCGCATCAACCAGGAGCGCACGCGGCTGCGGAACACGCGCACGGATCTTTCGGCGAAGCGCGAAGAGCTGACAGCGCTCATGGCGCGCAAGAAGCGCCTGGTCAAGCGCACGCGCACCGCCTCGCGGGAAGCGCGGCGGGACGCCGAGCGGCTGGCCCGCGAGGCCGACGACATGCGCGCGCTCATGACGGCGCTCGACCGCCAACGCGCGGCGCGCCAAGCCGTCCGCGCCACGGACGTGCCCGTGCCCGGCCGCAAGCCCGCCCCGCCCGAGGGGGAAACCGGTGGATCGCAGAGCGGGCAAGCCGTGGCGGACGGCGCGACGGACACCGGGCCCGGCAACGGGCGTCGCGACGCGACGCCGCAGGAAACGCGCACGGCCGCGCTCACCCGGCCCGCCGACATCCGCGCCTTCCCGGACAGCGAGAACAGCCTGCGGATGCCGGCGCGCGGCGAGGTCGTCGCCAGCTACGGCGAGACCGTCGAGCGGCGCGGGACGACGACGGGCGATCAGGGCATGATGATCGCCACCCGCCCGAGGGCGCGCGTGGTCGCACCCTACGACGGCAAGGTGGTCTATGCGGGCCCCTTTAAGACCTACGGGCGCATCTTGATTATACAACACGGCGATCGGTACCATTCGCTCCTCGCCGGGCTGGGGCGGATCGACGCCATCGTCGGGCAGTGGGTGCTCGCGGGCGAGCCCGTCGGGGTCATGGGTGATCCCTCCGGCCAACCGCCCGAGCTGTACGTGGAATTGCGCCGCGCGGGTCAGCCGATCGACCCGGCGCCGTGGCTGGCGCGGCGCGGCAACAAGGTGCGAGGCTGATGTTCAACAAGGCAGGGGCGGCGCTGCTGACGGCGGCGATGCTCGCCGTGTCCCCCGCGGCGCTGGCGCAGGACGACGGCGGCCAGACCAGCGAGAACGGCGACACCTACCGGCAGCTCAAGCTGTTCGGCGACGTCTTCGAGCGCGTGCGCGCCAACTACGTCGAAAAGGTGTCCGACCAGAAGCTGGTGGAATCGGCCATCCGCGGCATGCTCAGCTCGCTCGATCCGCACTCCAGCTATCTGGACAAGGACGATTTTCAGGACATGAAGGTCCAGACGGAGGGCGAGTTCGGCGGGCTCGGCATCGAGGTCACGATGGAGAACGGCCTGGTGAAGGTCGTCTCCCCCATCGACGAGACGCCAGCGGCCAAAGCGGGCATCCGCGCCGGCGACCTGATCGTGGGGATCGACGGCAACCCCGTGATGGGCATGACGCTGGCCGAGGCCGTGGAGCAGATGCGCGGCAAGAAGGGCACGGACATCACGCTCACCGTGCGCCGCGGCGATAAGGAGCCCTTCGAGGTCACGATCACCCGCGACGTCATCGAAATCGAGTCCGTGCGTTCGGAGACCTTCGGCAACGTCGGCTACGTGCGCGTGACCACCTTCAACGAGCAAACGCAGCCCGGCTTGGAATCCAAGATCGAATCGATCTCCGAGGACCTCGGCGACGACCTCAAGGGCTACGTCCTCGACCTGCGCAACAACCCCGGCGGCCTGCTGGAACAGGCGATCTCGGTGTCCGACACCTTCCTCGACGCGGGCGAGATCGTCTCCACCCGCGGCCGGGACAACGAGGACAACAAGCGCTACAACGCCGACGCCGGCGACATGACCAACGGCGCGCCGCTGGTGGTGCTGATCAACGGCGGCTCGGCCTCCGCCTCCGAGATCGTCGCCGGCGCGCTGAAGGACCACGGCCGCGCGCTCGTGCTCGGCACGCGCAGCTTCGGCAAGGGCTCGGTGCAGACCATCATGCCCCTGCCCGGCCACGGCGCCATCCGCCTGACAACCGCGCGCTACTACACGCCCTCCGGGCGCTCCATCCAGGCCGACGGTATCCACCCCGACCTCAAGGTGCGCCAGGCCGAGGTGAAGCCGATCGAGAACGGCGAACGCCGCCGCGAGGCCGACCTGCGCGGGGCGCTGGAGAACGGCCAGAACGGCGACGGTGAAAACGGCGACGGCGCCGCCAACGACAATGGCGAGGGTGCCGGTTCGGCCGAGGCCGAGGACGCCGAAGAGAAGGCGGCGCAGAAGGCCGCCCGGCTGCAGGAGGACTACCAACTGTCCCGGGCCGTGGACCTCTTGCGCGGGCTGACGCTCTTCCAGTCCCGCGTCCTGCAGAACTAGAGCATCGTGCGTGAAGTCTTGGTCGCGGAGCGAACTGGAAACCTCGGGAAGGCGCCCATTTTTCAAGTGCGAGCAGATTCACGCACGAGCAAGCGGGATCAGACCCCTGATCCCGCTTTACGGCGATCTGCTCTATGGCCGGCCGGACGGGGCGCGCCGTGACCCCGCCGTACGGGCCCGAGTTCGACGACGACCCCGAGCCCCGCGGTCCCTCGCGGGCGCTCGTCGGGGCGTGGATGGCGCTGGCGGCCGTCCTCGGGCTGGCGGTGGGGTACGCCGTGGTTTCGGGGACGCCCGACCGGCTGGGCGAGCGCACCGCCTACTCGACGAGCCTGCCGCCCGTCGCGGAGCCGGACGGCGGCGGCAGCACCAGTGGGAGCGACACGACCGCCAGCCGGCCACTGACCCCGGAGGGGGGGGTACCGCTCCGCCCGCTCCGCGATACCACGGTCGACTCCCCGGCCGCACCGGAGGTCGGGGTGCCGGCGGACACGGGATCGCAAAGCGGCGACGCCGCACGGACGCCAACGCCGCAGGCGCCCGCCGTTCCCACCGAGGTTGCCGGAACCGAACCGCCGGCCATCCCCGAGCAGGCCGGACAAAACACCCCCCAGCAGCCGGCCAGCGACGAGGCGTGGCGGCGGCACGCCCGCGACGCGGCCGGCGTGCCGGCGGGCTTCGACCGCATTGCCGTCGTCGTGCGGGGGCTGGGTCTGAAGCGCGCCGTCACCAAGCGCGCCATCGCGGAGCTGCCGGGCGCGGTGTCGCTGTCCTTCTCGCCCTACGGCAGCCAACTGGACGCCTGGATGCAGCGTGCGCGGGAAGCCGGGCACGAACTGCTGATGGACCTGCCCATGCAGCCCAAGGGCTTTCCCGTGCCCGACCCCGGCGGCATGGCGCTGAAGCTGAAGGCGGACCCGGCGCGCAACCTCGAACGGTTGGAAAATGTCCTGGGCGCGGGCGATTCGCTCGTGGGCGCGGTCGCGCGGTGGGGCTCCGCGTTCGTGGAGCGGCGGCAGGCCGTCGCGCCCATCTTGCGGGACCTGAAGAAGCGCGGGCTGATCTACGTCGCCAACGGGCGCTCGCGCAGCGACGTGACGGCCGAGGTGGCCGGCGAGATCGAGCTCCCGCACCTGTCCGCGGATGCCATCCTCGACCGCCGGCCGATCAGCCGCGCCGTGGTGGACAGCTGGCTTGCGGCCGCCGAACGCATTGCGCAGGACTCCGGACTGGCGTTGGTGCTCGTGAACGCGTATCCGATGACGCTGGATGCGCTCACGCGCTGGAGTCAGACCCTGAAGGCGCGCGGGATCGCGTTGGTTCCCGTCTCGGCGGCGCTGGCGCAGCCGGCTGCGGAGCAGGCCGCGCGGCTGCGCTGAGGCCCGGCGGGATCCGGCTGTGTCCCGGCGCGCCCCGTTGCAGCCGGAGGCCGGATGAGCAAACAACGGGCGCAACAGCCGTCCCCGGAAGAGATCGAACAGCTACCCTACCGCCCGTGCGTCGGGCTGATGCTGCTCAACAAGAAGGGACAGGTCTTCATCGCGCAGCGCGTGGACGTGCGCGGCGGCGCCTGGCAGATGCCCCAGGGCGGCATCGACCCCGGTGAAACCCCCGCGGACGCCGCGATGCGCGAGCTGGAGGAGGAGATCGGCACCGCCAACGCCGAGATCCTGGCGGAAAGTCAGCACTGGCACAGCTACGACCTGCCGCCGTGGCTGATCCCCAAGGTGTGGGGCGGCAAGTACCGGGGGCAGAGCCAACGCTGGTTCCTCCTGCGCTTCCTGGGCAGTGACGACGAAATCGACCTGACGCGCCACCACCAGGAATTCCAGGCGTGGCGCTGGGCCGATCTGTCGGAACTGCCGGAGTTGATCGTGCCCTTCAAGCGCGACGTCTACGACAAGGTGATCGCGGAATTCCGCCCCGTCGTGGCGGAATTGCAGCACGAGAGCACGTAAGCGGCGCGGCCGCCGCTTGACCGCGGCGGCCGCGCCCCATACCTGACCGTCCAGCGGCCGGTTCCGCGCCGGTCGCGTGCACGCGAGTGTTCGCCGGGGACCGTAATGGCCGAACTTCCCATCCTCGTGGCGCCGGACCAGCGCCTGAAAAAGCGCAGCGAGCCCGTGACGCAGGTCGACGACGAGCTGCGCCGGCTCATGGACGACATGCTGGAGACGATGTACGCCGCACCCGGCGTGGGCCTGGCCGCGCCGCAGGTGGGCGTGAACAAGCGCGTGCTGGTCGCCGACGCCTCGCGCGAAGGGGAAGAGCCCCAGCCCTACCGCATGGTCAACCCCGAGGTGGTGTGGACCGGCGAGGAGACCGAGACGCAGGAGGAGGGCTGCCTCTCCCTGCCCGAGGTCTACGCCGAGATCACCCGCCCCCGCCAGGCGACGATCCGCTATCTGGACGAAAACGGCGCCGAACAGACCGTCGAGGCCGAGGGCTTCCTCGCCACGGTGCTCCAGCACGAGATCGACCATCTCAACGGCGTGCTCTTCATCGACTACCTGAGTTCGCTGAAGAAGAACATGATCCTGCGCAAGCTCGCCAAGCAGTACAAAGGCGGCAAGAGCCGCAAGAACCGCGCGAAAGAGACGGCGGCCTAGAGCAGATCGCCGTAAAGCAGAATCAGCTTTTTCGGACGCCCACGCCGCCGTGGCGTCCCGGCGTGATTCTGCTTGCTCGTGCGTGGACAGCCACCGGCTCCCGCGCCGCAGGCGCGGAAACTGCTCGCACCCCGAAGAGAGAGGCTGCCAGAGCACGGTTTCCGGTCGGTTCCCTGAACACGAACTCAAGGACGAAGCGCCACAATGCGGCTCGCGTTTTTCGGCACCCCGGACTTCGCCGTCCCGACGCTGCGCGCCCTGGTCGAGGCGGGGCACGAGGTCGCGTGCGTCTACACCCAGCCGCCGCGCAAGGCCGGGCGCGGCTACACGGAACAGCCGACCCCCGTGCAGGCGGAAGCCGAGCGGCACGGCATCGCCGTGGAAACGCCCGAGCGCCTGGACGACGAGGCGGTGCAGCAGCGCTTCGCGGAGCTGAACCCGGACGCCGCGGTGGTCGTGGCCTACGGCCTGATCTTCCCCGCGGCCATGCTGGAAGCGCCGCGCCTGGGCTGCCTGAACGTGCACGCCTCGCTGCTGCCGCGCTGGCGCGGCGCGGCCCCGATCCAACGCGCCATCCTGGCCGGCGACGACGAAACCGGCGTCACCGTGATGAAGATGGACAGCGGGCTCGACACCGGCCCCATCGTCATGCAGGAGCGCGTCGCCATCGCCGCCGACACCAACGCCGGGGAGCTGCACGACAGCCTGGCGGAGGTGGGCGCGCGCCTGATGCCGAAGGCGCTGACCGCGCTGGATGCGGGCGAGGTCACGCCGCAGCCGCAGGACGATACCTGGGCGCTGACCGCGCCCAAGCTGACCAAGGCCGACCGCAAGCTGGACTGGCGCCGCCCCGCGATCGAGCTGGAGCGCCTGATCCGCGCGCTGGCGCCCAAGCCCGGCGCGACCACCACGCTGCCCGACGGCGAGACGCTCAAGGTGCTGCGCGCCGAGGTTGCGCCCGGCCCGCCCTCGGGCACGCCGGTCGGCAAGGTGCTGGACGAGACGACCTTCCTGGTGTCCTGCGGCCTGGGCTCGCTGCGCCTGATCCGCGTCCAGCGCAGCGGCAAGAGCCCCATGGACACCGCGGCCTTCCTTCGCGGCTACGCGCTGGAGCACGGCGCCCGGCTGCAATGACCCGCTTCAAGCTGGTGCTGGAATACGACGGCGCCGGCTTCGTCGGCTGGCAGCGCCAGGCCACCGGCGTGGGCGTGCAGCAGGCCGTGGAAGAGGCCGTCTACGCTTTTTCCGGCGAGACGCCGACGGTCGTCGCCGCCGGCCGCACGGACTCGGGTGTGCACGCGCTCGGCCAAGTGGCGCACGTCGACATCGAAAAGACCGTGCCGACGGGCCGCGTGCGCGACGCGCTCAACCACTTCCTGCGCCCGCGCGGCGTCGCCGTGGTCGGCGCCGAGGCCGTGAGCGACGATTTCCACGCCCGCTTTTCCGCCACGGAGCGCGGCTACCTCTACCGCATCCTGAACCGCCGCGCGCCGCCGGCCCTGGACCGCGGGCGCGTGTGGTGGGTGCCCATGGCGCTCGACGCCGACGCCATGCAGGCAGGCGCCCGGCATCTCGTCGGGCGGCACGATTTCACGTCCTTCCGCGCCAGCGAGTGCCAGGCGGACTCCCCGGTGAAGACGCTGGACCACCTGGCCGTCGCGCGCGACGGCGACGAGATCCACATCACCGCGCGCGCGCTTTCCTTCCTGCACAACCAGATGCGCATCATCGCGGGCACACTGCAATTCGTCGGCCAGGGCAAGTTCACGCCCGAGGACGTCGCCCGCGCCCTGAACGCGCGCGCCCGCTCGGCCGCCGGCCCCACGGCGCCACCCGAGGGCCTGTACCTGACGCACGTGGCCTACGACGGAACCTGACGCGCGAGGTGCGCGGCAGGGGTTTCCCAGCGCCCGACAATCGCGGCACGATCCCGGCGGGGAGGCCTCGCGGCCGGCGGAGCGGTCGCGGCCAAGCGTCACGTTCGCCGGGAGCACGACGGCCATGAAGCACAAGATCGTCTCGGCCCAGGAAGCGGTCGCCATCGTCGGGGACGGGGACACCGTCGCCACGTCGGGCTTCGTCGGCATCGGCACGCCGGACGAGCTGCTGGCGGCGCTGGCGCAGCGCCACGCGGACGACGGCCACCCGCGCGACCTCTCGCTCGTCTTCGCCGCCGGCCAGGGCGACGGCAAGGAGCGCGGGCTGAACCGCTTGGCCCGCGACGGCCTGCTCAAGCGCGTCATCGGCGGCCACTGGGGCCTGATCCCGCACGTGGCGGAGCTGGCGCTTGCCGAGCGCATCGAGGCCTACAACCTGCCCCAGGGCGTGATTTCCCACCTCTACCGCGACATCGCGGCGGGCAAGCCGGGCACGCTCTCCAAGGTCGGCGTGAACACCTTCGTCGATCCCGAACGCGAGGGCGGCCGGCTGAACGCGCTCACCACACGCGACATCGTCCACCGCCAGGAGATCGGCGGCGAGCCCTGGCTGTTCTACGAGGGCTTCCCCATCACCGTGGCCTTCCTGCGCGGCACCACGGCCGACCCCGCCGGCAACATCACGATGGAGCGCGAGGCGCTGACGCTGGACAACCTCGCCATGGCGATGGCGGCGCGCAATTCCAACGGCTTCGTGGTGGTGCAGGTGGAACGCATCGCCAAGCCGGGCACGCTGCACCCGCGGCAGGTGCAGATCCCCGGTGTGCTGGTGGACTGCGTGGTGGTGGCCGACCCGGAGAACCACCACCAGACCTACGCCACGCCCTACTCCCCCGGCTTCGCGCACGAGATCGCCGAGCCGCTGGACGACGGCGAGCCCATGCCGCTCACCGCGCGCAAGCTGGTGGCGCGGCGCTGCGCCTTCGAGCTGCCGCCCAACGGCGTGGTGAACCTGGGCATCGGCATGCCCGAGGGCGTGGCGCGCGTGGCCAACGAGGAGCGCGTGCTGGACTACATCACGCTCACGGCCGAACCGGGCGTGGTGGGCGGCCTGCCCGCCAGCGGCCTGGACTTCGGCGCCGCCCGGAACACCGATGCGCTGATCGACCAGAACCAGCAGTTCGACTTCTACGACGGCGGCGGGCTGGACCTCGCCTGCCTGGGGATGGCGCAGGCGGACGCCCACGGCAACGTCAACGTCTCGCGCTTCGGCGCCAAGCTCGCGGGCGCGGGCGGCTTCATCAACATCTCGCAGAACGCGCGGCGGCTGATCTTCGCCGGCACCTTCACCGCCGGCGGGCTGGAGGTCGCGGTCGAGGACGGCAAGCTGCGCATCGTCAACGAGGGCAAGGCGCGCAAGTTCAACGCGGCCGTGGAGCAGGTCACCTTCTCCGGCGACCACGCCGTGAACCAGGGCCAGCCCGTGCGCTACGTCACCGAGCGCTGCGTCTTCGCGCTCACGCCCGATGGGCTTGAGTTGGTGGAGGTCGCGCCCGGCATCGACATCGAGCGCGACATCCTGGCGAAGATGGACTTCACGCCCATCGTGCGCGCGCCCAAGACGATGGACCCGCGCATCTTCGCGGACGAGACCATGGGCCTGAAGGACATCCTGCTGTCCCTGAACCTCAACGAGCGCATCAGCTACGACGAGGGGCGCAATATCCTCTTCCTCAACTTCGAGGGCATGCAGGTGCGCAGCGAGCAGGACATCGCCGAGATCCGCGACGCCGTGGCCGCGCGGTGCGAGGCGATCGGCAAGCGCGTCTGGGTGATCGTCAACTACGACAACGTCCAGATCCCGCCCGACCTGCTGGACAGCTACGCCGAGATGGTCCGGCACATGGAAGAGAATTACTACCTGGGCGTCTCGCGCTACACCACCAGCGCCTTCCTGCGCCTGAAGCTGGGCACCGCGCTCACCCGCCACGTCGCCCCGCACATCTTCGAAACCCCCGAAGAAGCGCGGAAGCACCTGGAAAACGGGGCGGACGGGGGCTGATACCGGCGGACATGGAAATAGCATTCCGCGTGGGGGATTTGAGCTGCTTCATGTCCGTGGAGTTTTGCGGAAGCGGCGGGTCGGTCCTTTGCACGCTGAAGCGTGCGAGGCGCTGAAAGCGCCTGTCCTCCTTTCAGGAGGACAGCTCGCTCGCGCGCCAAGGGCGCGCAAAGACAGAATGAGGCCATGGACCGGAGTCGATACACCGCTATGGCCGCCCGTATGAACCTCAGCCGGAAATCGCGCCGTCCGTCAGGCCGGTGATCATGAGGCCGAGGACGACGTCGATGCCGGTCAGGCCGGCGGCCTGGACGCCGGTGATGTTGAGGGCGCTGCGGGTGACGAACCACTGGTAGGCCAGGATCGCCATCAGGGCCAGGAAGGTCAGCAGCGAGGCGGCGCCGGGGCCGCTCTCCCCGGCGGCGGCGCCCGCCAGCAGCGCGGCCGGCAAGTACAGGGCCATCTGCAGCACCTTCGACCAGTTCAGCGCCACGACGAAGCCGAACCAGCGCTCGCCGCGCTCCATCAGGCGGGACAATTCGAGCACGGCCACGGGAAACGCCGTCCACGAGATGACGTAGCCGAAGAACTCCACCAGCCCGGCGCTGAGCGGGCCCGCGGTCACGTCCACGCGGCCCAGGTGCTGCACCACAAGGATCGCGTAACCGGGTGCCACGAGCACGGCGGCGAAGAAGGACTGCACGACGGCGCGCGCGTCATCGTCGAAATACATCAGCCCGTCGGGGTCGAAGCGGGCGAGCCGCGCCGCCCCCGCGAGCGCGCGGACGATGGCCGGCAGGTCCGGCACCATCAGGGCGCGAGCAACCGGCGCAGGGCGGCGTGGTCGATGGCGCACAGCTCGCGCAGCTCCTGCGTCGTCGTGCGCTCGTCGACCTGGTGGGCCGTGGCGTTGCGCAGGCCCAGCTCCGCCACGGGGCAGAGGTCCTTGATGAAGCGCGCGTCCGAGGTGCCGCCGCCCGTGCCGAGCGCGGGCGTGCGCCCGGTCACCTCCTGCACCGCCGCGGCGAGGGCGTCCGTCAGCGCGCCCGGCGGCGAGAGGAAGGATTCCCCGGAAATGCGCGGGGTCAGCTCGAAGTTGGTGGTTTCGGCGTGGACTCGCGCGCGAATCCAGCCCAGCACGTGGTCGCTGGTGTGGCGGTCGTTGAAGCGCACGTTGAGCGTCGCCGTCGCCGAAGCCGGGATCACGTTGTGGGCCGGGTTGCCCACGTCGACGCTGGTGATCTGAAGCTGAGACGGCTCGAAGTGGCTGCTGCCGTCGTCGATGGGCTCGTCGATCAGCCGCCGCAGCGCGCGGGTGAGGTGGTGGACGGGGTTGTCCGCCTTGTGCGGATAGGCCGTGTGGCCCTGGGTGCCGTGCACCGTCAGCCGCGCCGTCAGGCTGCCGCGCCGGCCGACCTTGATGGTGTCGCCCAGCGCCGCCTCGCTCGTGGGCTCGCCGACGACGCACATCTCCGGCTGTTCGCCCTCGGCCTGCATCCACTCCAGCAGCTTGCGCGTGCCGTTGATGGAGGGGCCTTCCTCGTCGCCGGTGATGAGGAAGCTGATGCTGCCGCCCGGATCGCCGCCGCGCTCTTCCAGCAAGCGGCCGACAGCGGCGACGAAGGCGGCGATGGCGCCCTTCATGTCCACCGCGCCGCGGCCGATCACCTCGTCCCCAACCCGCTGGCCGCCGAAGGGGTCGACGGACCAGGCCGCCGTGTCGCCCACGGGCACGACGTCGGTGTGGCCGGCGAAGGCGATGTGCGGCGAGCCGGTGCCGATGCGGGCGTAGAGGTTGGCGACGTCCGCCGTGCCCGGCTCGGTGAAGGTGAGGCGCGTGCAGCGGAAGCCCAGGCCGCCGAGCACCGTCTCCAGCTCGTCGAGCGCGCCGCCCTCCGCCGGGGTGACGCTCGGGCAGCGGATCAGGCGCTGGGCCAGCTCCACCGGGTCCGGGGCGGTGACGGCGGCCATGACGGGTTCCCTTACCGCAGCAGCTCGTTGATGGAGACCTTCTGCCGCGTCTTCTCGTCCACGCGCTTGACGATAACGCAGCAGTAGGTGCTCGGGCCGGGGCTGCCGTCGGGCAGCGGCTTGCCCGGCAGCGTGCCCGGCACGATCACGGAATAGGCCGGGACGCGCCCGCGCGTCACCTCGCCCGTCTGGCGGTCCACGATGGGCGTGGAGGCGCCCAGGTAGACGCCCATCGCCAGCACGGCGCCCTCCTCGACGATGACGCCCTCGGCCACCTCGGCGCGCGCGCCGACGAAGACGTTGTCCTCGATGACCACGGGATTGGCCTGCAACGGCTCCAGCACGCCGCCGATGCCGGCGCCGCCGGAGAGGTGCACGTTCTTGCCCACCTGGGCGCAGGAGCCGACCGTGGCCCAGGTGTCTACCATCGTGCCCGCGTCCACGTGCGCGCCCACGTTCACGAAGCTGGGCATGAGCACGACCTTGGGCGCGATGTGCGCGGACCGGCGCACCCAGCAACCGGGCACGGCGCGGAAGCCGGCCTGCTGGAAGTCCGCGTCGGTCCAGCCCGCGAACTTGGACGGCACCTTGTC
Source organism: Limimonas halophila (assembly GCF_900100655.1). Classification (NCBI taxonomy): domain Bacteria; kingdom Pseudomonadati; phylum Pseudomonadota; class Alphaproteobacteria; order Rhodospirillales; family Rhodovibrionaceae; genus Limimonas; species Limimonas halophila. The sequence continues at coordinate 82,481 of NZ_FNCE01000009.1, read as the reverse complement.
GAACCAGGTGCCCTCGCCGAACTGATCGCCGCGCGGGCCGCCGCCGATCGTGGCGTTCGGGTAGAGGCGGAAGGACAGCAGCACCGCCTTCTTCAGCCACTGGTTGACGGTCCACTCGCCGTCGACCTTTTCCGCCACGCGGTAGGTCCCGGCGTCCAGCCCGTTGAGCGCGGTCTCCACCGCCTCGCGCACGGCGCCGCCTGTCTCGGGCGTGATGGAGTCGCGCTGCTCGAACGCCTCGTCGATGGTCTGCTGCAAATCCTGCTGCGTCATGGCGATTTTCGGCCCCCGTGTCCCGCTGCCGCCCGGTTGAGCGGCGGGACTGTGCGCACGCCCCGGAAGGGCGTCAAGCGGCCCGTGTGCGGCGCTGCAACCAGCCGACAAGGTCGCGCGTGCGGTGGTGGATGAAGGGCTCCTCGCCCGTGTGGTCGAGGCGCGCCCACCGGCTGTCGTTTTCCACCCACACCGTGGTCATGCCCAGCTCGGCGGCGGGGGCGAGGTTGCGTGGCATGTCGTCGAGGAAGACCGCACGCTCGGGGGCAACGCCGTGGCGCTCGATGAGCGCGGTGTAGGCGCGGCGGTCGGGCTTGGGCCGGTGGCCGGTGGCGGCGAAGTCGACCAGGGCCTCGAAGTGGCGCGCGATGCCCAGGCGGTGCAGCACGGCACTGGCGTGGGCCTCGGGGCCGTTGGTGAAGATGAGCTTGCGCCCGGCGAGCGCGCTCAGCGCCGCGTCCAGGGCCGGGTCGGGGGCCAGCGGCGAGAGGTCGATGTCGTGGACGTAGGCCATGAAGGCGTCGGGATCGACGCCGTGGCGGTCCATCAGCCCGCGCAGCGTGGTGCCGTGCTCGCGCAGGTACTGCTTCTGGATGCGGCGCGCTTCGTCGCGGTCGGCGATGCCGAGCGCGTCCTGCACGAACGCGCCCATGCGCGCGTCGACCTGATCGAACAGGCGCGAGGACGCGGGATAGAGGGTGTTGTCCAGGTCGAACACCCAGACGGGTACACTCGCCGCTTCGCCCGCCACCGCGGCCGTCCTCCCATCACATCTGACGGATCGCCGCCACCAGCTCGTTGAGCGAGCCCACCCGCCAGTCCGCCTCGCCCGCCCCCTCGTCCGCGCGGTCGATGCGGCAGGTGCGCAGCCCCATGGCCCGCGCCGGCGCGATGTCGGCGTCGCGCGCCTCGCCCGTGTGCAGCACGGCGTCGAAGCCCACGCCGATCTCGCTCAGCCAGTCCAGCGCCATCTCGAAGGGCGCGCGCTCGGGCTTGTAGGCGCCCGCATCCTCCGCCGTCACGAGCACGTCGGGCTGCCCGCCCAGCCGCCCGGCGACGGACGTGAAGGTGGCGCGGTCGATGTTGGCGACCAGGGCCACGTGGACGTGGCGCTGAAGCGCGCCCAACGCCTCGGCGCTCTCGGCGAAGAGCGGCCAGTCGCCCACGGACTCACCGAACGCCGCCGCCTCCGCGCCCGTGGGCGTGACGCCGAAATCCCGCGCGAGATCCGCGAATACCAGTTCGAGGACGTCCGGGTAGCGCAGCTCGGGGTTCTCGCGCAGGCGGCGCGGCTCGTGGCGGTGGAAGGCGGCCACCAGCGGCCCCACATCGGCCTCGACGCCGTGCCGCTCCGCCCAGGGCGCGAGCGCCGCCGCCACCCCGCTGTCGCGGTCGAGCAGCGCGCCGTGCAGGGCGAGCGTGACGGCCTGCGGGCGGGCGCTCATGACACCCCGGGCGCCCAGTCGGCGGGCGCCAGCTCGAAGCCGTCGAAGGTGAAGGCGGGCGTCACGGTCGCGCCCGCGAGCGTCCAGGCGCCCCGCGTTTCCGCCGATTGCCACGCCCACGCCGGGACCACGGCCTGTGGCCGGTGCCCCGCCGCCAGATCGCTGCCCAGCACGATGCGCTCGACCGTCACGCCGTCCGGCGAGATCGCGAGCGCCAGCGGATCGCCCGTGTAGTGGTGCCAGACCTCGCTGGCGTCCACGCGGTGCCAGTGCGACACCTCGCCCGCCGCCAGCAGGTAGTAGATCGCGCTGGTGCGGTCGCGCCCGCCGGCCGGATCGGGCTCGCGGAAGGTCTCGCGGTAGGCCCCGCCCTCGGGATGGGGCGTCAGGCCCAGGCGGGCGATGACGGTGGCGGCGTCCACGGCGTTACGACGGCTGCTGCGGCACGGTCTTCTGCATCGACGGCCGCTTGGCGAAGGCGTCGTACCAGGCCGCCAGATGGGGGCGCGTCTCGCGCCAAGCGACGCTGGGGAAGCGGAAGTCGAGGAAGCCCAGGGCGCAGGCGACGGCGATCTGGCCGATGGTCAGGCGTTCCTCCAGGCGGTCCGGGTCGGCTTCCAGCGCGTCCAGGCCGCGGTCGATCTTGCGCTGCTGATAGGCGTCCCAGTCCGCCCAGTACAGCTCGGCGGGACGCTTGTTGTTCTCCACGATGCGGTGCACGGCGGAGTCGAGCATGCCGTCGGCCAGCGCGTGCAGCTTGAGCGCACGCCAGCGCCGCTCGCCTTCGGGCGGAAACAGCTTCTCGCCCGCGTGCAGGCTGTCCAGGTACTCGCAGATCAGGTCCGACTCGTAGAGCGTTTCCCCGCTGTCGAGGACCAGCGCGGGAATCTTGCCCAGCGGGTTGTGGGTGCCGATGTCGCTTTCGGGCACCCACGGGTTGGTGTGCTGCCAGGTCAGATGGTCGGCCAACCCGATCTCCTCGGCGGCGACCGTCACCTTGCGCACGTAGGGCGAGGTGGGCGAATAGCGCAGCAGCATCGCGGCTCTCCGTGTTTGTCGTGGCCCGTTCCCGAGCGGTTCAGAAACGGTTGCGGCGCTCGCGCACGGCGGCGAAGACCTCGACGGGATCGGCGCCCGGCATGCCCAGCGCCTGCCCGATCTCCGGCGCGTCGGCGCGCAGGAAGGGGTTGGTCGCCTTCTCCGCGCCCAGCGTGGACGGGATCGTCGGCTCGCCGCGCTCGCGCAGCTTTTCGATCTCGTCGGCGCGGCGCTTCAGTTCGGCGTTGTCGGGATCGACCGTCACCGCGCAGCGCGCGTTGGTGCGCGTGTACTCGTGGCCGCAGAAGAGGCGCGTGGCATCCGGCAGCTCGCGCAGCTTCTGCAGCGAGGTCCACATCTGCTTGGCGTCGCCCTCGAACAGCCGGCCGCAGCCAAGCGCGAACAGCGTGTCCCCGGCGAAGAGCGCGTCGGCGGTGTGGAACCAGAAGCTGACGTGGCCGCTGGTGTGGCCGGGCGTGAAGATCACCTTCGCCTCGGCCTCGCCCACCGAATAGGTGTCGCCCTCGTCCAGCGCCACGGTGATGCCGGGGATGCGGCCCTGATCCGCCTTGGGGCCGACGATGGGCGCGCCCGTGGCGTCCTGCACCTCGCGGTTGCCGGCGGTGTGGTCGCCGTGGTGGTGGGTGTTGAGGATGTGGGTGATGGTCCAGCCGCGATCGCGCGCGGCGCGCAGCACGGGCTCGGCCTCGGCGGGGTCGACCACCGCCGTCTCGCCCGTGGATGGCTCGTGGGCCAGATAGATGTAGTTGTCCGACAGGGCGGGAACGAGCACGACCTGAAGCTCGGCCATCCCGGCATCCTCCTCGATGGTTGCCGACCGACGAAACGCCGCATGGGCGCGGCTGATCTCGCGCCCGGCGCGCGTTGCACCGCGGCGCGGACGCACGGTAAACTGCCCGCCATCGCGACAAAAGGCCCGCGCGCCCGGGCGCGCCCAGCACCCGGTTTTCATGGGATACGTCGAGGCATGTTCGCCGACGTCGTCGATCTGCGCGACTTCTACGCCACCCGGACGGGGCGCGTCGCCCGGCGCATCGTGCGCCGCGAGCTGCGCCGCGCCTGGCCCGACCTGCGCGGCCAGCGCGTGCTCGGCCTGGGCTACACCACGCCCTTCCTGGCGCCCTTCGAGGACGAGGCCGAGCGCGTGCTCAGCTTCATGCCGGCGCAGCAGGGGGTGCTCGGCTGGCCCGAGGTCGGGGCGAACCGCACGGCCCTGGTGGACGAGAGTGCGCTGCCGCTGACCGACTTCTCCGTCGACCGCGTGGTGCTGGCGCACTCCCTGGAAAGCACCGAAAACTTGCGCGAGATGCTGCGCGAGGTGTGGCGCGTGCTCATGGGCGACGGGCGCGTGGTGGTGATCGTGCCCAACCGGCGCGGGCTGTGGTCGCGCTTCGACAGCACGCCCTTCGGCCAGGGCAAGCCCTATTCCGCAAGCCAGCTCGCGGGCGTGCTGCGCGAGGCCATGTTCATGCCGATCCAGACGCGCCGGGCCCTCTTCGTGCCGCCGACGCGCTCGCGCACGCTGCTGGGCGCCGCGCCCGCGTTCGAACGCCTGGGCCAGCGCTGGATGCCGCACTTCGGCGGCGTGCTCATGCTGGAAGCGGGCAAGCAGCTCTACGCCGTGAACCGGCCGCAGCGGACGGCCGAACCGGCGCGGAGCCGGGTCGTCGTCCCCATGCCGCGCGTGACGCCCCCGCCGGCCGCCGCACGCCGGCACTGGCACGCCAACGACGCGTGAACGCAGCAACAGCGTCGGTGATGCCGATTACGAACGACCCAACAACTCACGCGCCCAGGAGGCGTACCGATCCAGGTCGAGTTGAAGCTGCTGGACCTGCTTCACGGTCGTTTCGCGTGCGCCATACTCCACGGTTTCCTTATGGGTTAGCAATCGACCCAAGCGCGTCTCTTGTTCCTTGGGCAACTTGTTGCCCAGCGCGTCGCGGAGCACCTTAACGCTCTCGGCGTGCCTCCCCTGCGCAATTTCTCCGCCATACTCGGCTGTCACCGCATCGGTGTAAGCGATCGCGGCCTGAATGATGAGCTTTGCAACATCATCCGCCGCTTCATGCTCATCGCTCTTGAGTGCCAACAACGTTTCAGCCGACGCATGGTCGCGTTTTGCCTTCTTGAAACGTGCGCGCCCCGTCTCGGGAGTCGCGATCGTCCTCCGGCCCTTGCGGGTCATTGCCGCGCCCCTCGGTTGGGCGCCTGACGAGCGATCCGCTTGCTCATGGTGACAGGGTCGTCACCAACAAGGGTTCGAGCCTCAGCCTTGAGGTTTTCCCACCACGCATTCTCCAGGCGCTCGTATTCCCGGATATCAGCTTCATCAATCAGCACCACGGACACTTCGTATTGGTGCTTATACGTCACAACAAAGAGGCGTTGCGCTAACAGCGTCTGCAAATCCATTTGCTGCTGTTTGGTCATGTTGGCACTCGACACCACCGCGATATCGATGTCGCTGTCAGGCTTGTCATCGCCGCGCGCCACGCTTCCAAACAGCCACGCCGCATCGAGATGTTTGCCCAGCACTGAGACTTCGTGCTCGATCGTCTCCAGAATGTCGGCGTAGCGCGTTTCTTCTGCACCGAAGATCTGCACAACCGCATCTGCCAGAACACTGTCAGACTTTAATGAAAATGTGGGATGATGCTGGGAACCGTGCATCTCTATGACAGATACATTCTCGAGTTCCGAGACCGCTGCCCGTACTGTCCGAACCGGCAAACCCGCCCATCGAGCGATCAGTGTGTTGGACATCGGCGAACCCTTTTTATAAAGAACTCGCAATATACGAACATGAGAATTTGTCCGAAACACATAATCGAACGGTTGACGCAGCGCGCTTGAAGTCTGTCGTTTACGCTTGGGTTCGACATCCATGCGCGCAGGATACCACAACCGGTCGGCAACGTCACGCCGTGCTCGGCAGACACATGCCGAGACCAGCATACATATGCCGCCCTCGGCGTTGTCGCGGCGGAATGATCGCATTTTCCGAGGAGGTTGCGACGACGCCGATATCACAGAAGAAACATGAATCAAGCATCTGCTCGGCAATCACAGCGAGACAATTCGCCCCAAACGTGATCGGGTCAATCCTCGCGATCTTTAATCCAGCTTGTGCTTGGCGATGCTGGAGGCGTGGGTAAAGTCCATGCGCCCGCGGTATTGGCTGCGCAGGTGGTTCATCACGCGGCCCATGTCCTTGAGGCTGTGCGCGCCCAGCTCCTGGATGGCGTCGTCCACGGCCCGGCGCGTCTCCGCCTCGTCCAGCTGGCGCGGCAGGAAGCGCTGGATCACCTCGATCTCCTGGCGCTCCTTCTCCGCCAGGTCCGCACGGCCGGCGCGGTCGTAGTTGGCCGCGGCCTCGCGCGACTGCTGGGCGAGCTTTTCCAGCATGCGCTGGATCTCATCGTCGTCGATGCCGTCGGTGCTTCCCTGCGCGCGCGCGGCGATGTCGCGGTCCTTCAGAGCCGCGAGGATCAGCCGCAGCGTCGCCGCCGTGCGCTCATCGCGCGTGCGCAGGGCCTGCTTGAGGGCATCATTGAGCTGCTGGCGCAACATCCCGCCACCGCCTTACGTTTGACCGAAGCGCGAACTGCGCGTAAACGAAAGCCGCCCGCTGCCCGGGGCAGCGGGCGTGGATCAGCACGCGCACACGCGCGGCCGCCCTTCGCATTCGCACAATGCATTGGAACGCGCCGCGGCGCTCGTATATACGCGCGTGCGAGACGCAGACAAGCCCGCTGCCGGACCGGGAGCCAGCCGAATGACATCCGACGCCCCGCAGGACGCCACCGCCGCGCTCGTCCTGGCCGACGGGACGGTGTTCTGGGGCCGCGGCGTGGGGGCCACGGGCCGCGCCGTCGGCGAGGTGTGCTTCAACACCAGCATGACCGGCTATCAGGAGATCGTCACCGACCCCTCCTACGCCGGCCAGCTCATCGCCTTCACCTTTCCCCACATCGGCAACGTCGGCGCCAACACCGAGGATCTCGAAACCCGCGACGCCGCCTGCCGCGCGGTGGTGCTGCGCGCGCCAGTGACCGAGCCCTCCAACTGGCGCGCCGCCCAGCACCTCGACGCCTGGCTCACAAACCAGGACGTCGTGGGCATCTCCGGCGTGGACACGCGCGCGCTGACGCGCCGCATCCGCGACCTGGGCGCACCCCACGGCGTCGTGGTCCACGCCCCCGACGGCCGCTTCGAGTTGGACGCCGCCATCCAGCGCGCGCGCGAGTGGCCCGGCCTGAACGGCATGGACCTGGCGCGCGAGGTGACCTGCCGCCAGCTCTACACCTGGGACGAGACCACCTGGGATCCGGCGACGGGCTACGGCCGGCTGGTGGAGCCGCGCTACCGCGTCGTCGCCATCGACTACGGCGCCAAGCGCAACATCCTGCGCAACCTCGCGGCGGCCGGCTGTCAGGTCACGGTCGTCCCGGCGACGGCGACGGTCGAGGACGTCATGCGCCACGAGCCCGACGGCGTCTTCCTCTCCAACGGGCCCGGCGACCCGGCGGCGACCGGGGAATACGCCGTGCCCACGGTCGAGAAGATCGTGGAGACGGGCACGCCCGTCTTCGGCATCTGCCTGGGCCACCAGATCCTCGCCCGCGCTTTGGGCGCGCGCACCGAAAAGATGCACCTGGGCCACCGGGGCGCGAACCACCCGGTCAAGGATCTGGCGACCGGGCGCGTGGAGATCACGAGCCAGAACCACGGCTTCAAGGTGCTGCCCGACAGCCTGCCCGCGAACGCCGAGGCCACGCACGTCTCGCTGTTCGACGGCTCCAACGAGGGCCTGCGCCTGAGCGACGCGCCGGTCTTCTCGGTGCAGTACCACCCGGAGGCGAGCCCGGGCCCGCACGACAGCCACTACCTGTTCGAGCGCTTCATCGAGCAGATCGGCGAGCGCAGCAGCCGCTAAAACCGCGCAGCCACCCAGCCACCGCACCAGCAAGCGACCCGCCCAGGCATGCCCAAGCGCACCGACATCCGCTCCGTGCTCATCGTCGGCGCCGGCCCGATCATCATCGGGCAGGCGTGCGAGTTCGACTACTCCGGCACCCAGGCGATCAAGGCCCTCAAGGAGGAGGGCTACCGCGTCGTCCTGGTGAACTCGAACCCGGCGACCATCATGACCGATCCGGGGCTCGCGGACGCCACCTACATCGAGCCCATCGAGCCCGCCACGGTCGCCAAGGTGCTGGAGCGCGAGCGCCCCGACGCCATCCTGCCCACGATGGGCGGGCAGACGGGCCTCAACACCTCGCTGGAGCTGTGGCGCGACGGCACGCTCTCGCGCCTGGGCGTGGAGATGATCGGCGCGCGCGCCGACGTTATCGAAAAGGCCGAGGACCGCTGGCAGTTCCGCGCCGCCATGGACGCCGTGGGCCTGAAGAGCCCGCGGGCGCGCATCGTGCGCTCCTACGAGGACGCCATGGCCGCGCGCGAGCACGTGGGCGTGCCGGCGATCATCCGGCCCAGCTACACGCTCGGCGGCACGGGCGGCGGCATCGCCTACAACGACGACGAATACGAGGAGATCGTCCGCAACGGCCTGCGCGCCTCGCCCATGCACGAGATCCTGATCGAGCAGTCCGTGCTGGGCTGGAAGGAGTACGAGATGGAGGTCGTCCGCGACCACGCGGACAACTGCATCATCGTCTGCTCGATCGAGAACATCGACCCCATGGGCATCCACACGGGCGACAGCGTCACCGTGGCACCGACGCTGACGCTCACCGACAAGGAATACCAGCGCATGCGCGACGCCTCGATCGCGTGCCTGCGCGAGATCGGCGTCGACACCGGCGGCTCCAACGTCCAGTTCGCCATCCACCCCGAAACCGGGGAGATGGTGGTCATCGAGATGAACCCGCGCGTCTCGCGCTCCTCGGCGCTGGCGTCCAAGGCCACGGGCTTCCCCATCGCCAAGGTCGCGGCCAAGCTGGCCGTGGGCTACACGCTGGACGAGCTGACCAACGACATCACCCGGGTCACGCCGGCCTCCTTCGAGCCCACGATCGACTACGTCGTCACCAAGATGCCGCGCTTCGCCTTCGAGAAGTTCCGCGGCGCGCAGGCCTCGCTGACGACCTCGATGAAGTCCGTGGGCGAGGCCATGAGCATCGGCCGCAGCTTCGCGGAATCCGTGCAGAAGGCGCTGCGCTCCCTGGAAACGGGGCTGAGCGGCTTCGATCCGGTCGCGATCGAGGGTGCGGTCGACGAGCAGGGCAACGTCGACAGCGAGGCCATCCGCGGCGCGCTGGCCGAGCCCGTGCCGGACCGCCTGCTGCGCGTGGCTCAGGCCTTCCGCCACGGCCTGAGCGTGGACGCGGTGCACAAGGCCTGCCGCATCGACCCTTGGTTCCTGCGCCAGATCCAGCAGCTCGTCCAGACCGAGGCGCAGGTGGCCGCGAACGGCCTGCCCGAAAGCCAGCGCGAGATGCTGCGGCTGAAGGGGATGGGCTTTTCCGACGCGCGCCTGGCGGCGCTGATCGGCGGCAGCGACGCGGATGTGGCCGCGCACCGGCACCGCCTGGACGCGCATCCCGTGTTCAAGCGCGTGGACACCTGCGCCGGCGAGTTCCCCTCGCCCACGCCCTATATGTACGCCAGCTACGAGGGCGACGGCGTCAATCCGGTCGAAAACGAGGCCGACCCGAGCGAGCGCGACAAGATCCTCATCCTGGGCGGCGGGCCCAACCGCATCGGCCAGGGGATCGAGTTCGACTACTGCTGCGTCCACGCCTGCTACGCGCTGGAGGCCGCCGGGTACGAGACCATTATGGTCAACTGCAACCCGGAGACGGTCTCGACGGACTACGACACCGCCGACCGCCTCTACTTCGAGCCGCTGACGGCGGAGGACGTGGCCGAGATCGGCGCCGTGGAGCAGCGCAAGGGCCGGCTCGCGGGCGCGATCGTGCAGTTCGGCGGGCAGACGCCGCTGAAGCTGGCGAGCGACCTGGAAGCCCAGGGCATCCCGATCCTGGGCACGCCCCCGGACGCCATCGACCGCGCCGAGGACCGCGAGCGCTTCCAGGCGCTGCTCAATTCCCTGGGCCTGAAGCAGCCGGACAACGGCCTGGCGACCAGCCAGGAGGAAGCCGCGCGCGAGGCCGAGCGCATCGGCTACCCCGTGCTGCTGCGGCCGTCCTACGTGCTCGGCGGGCGCGCCATGGAGATCGCGCACACGCCGGAGGACCTGCACCGCTACATCACCTCCGCCGTCAGCGTCTCCGGCAAGAACCCCGTGCTGATCGACAGCTACCTGGCCGACGCGGTCGAGGTGGACGTGGACGCGCTCTCCGACGGCGAGGACGTCTTCGTCGCCGGCATCATGGAGCACATCGAGGAGGCCGGCATCCACTCCGGCGACTCCGCCTGCGCCCTGCCCCCGCACGGGCTGAGCGAGGACGTCGTCGCCGAGCTGGAGCGCCAGACGCGCCGGCTGGCGCTGGAGCTGGGCGTCGTGGGGCTGATGAACATCCAGTTCGCCGTCCACGGCACCGACATCTTCATTCTTGAGGTGAACCCCCGCGCCAGCCGCACGGTGCCCTTCGTCGCCAAGGCCATCGGCGCGCCCATCGCCAAGGTGGCCGCGCGCCTCATGGCGGGCGAGCGCCTGGACGCCTTCAAGCTGGAGCGCGCCAAGCGCCGCCACGTCGCGGTGAAGGAGGCGGTCTTCCCCTTCACCCGCTTCCCGGGCGTGGACGTGATCCTGGGCCCGGAGATGAAGTCGACCGGCGAGGTCATGGGCCTGGACGGCGACTTCGCGCGCGCCTTCGCCAAGGCGCAGATCGGCGCGGGCGTGAAGCTGCCGGAGTCCGGCACCGCCTTCATCTCGGTGAAGGACCGGGACAAGGAAGCGATGGTGGAGCTTTCGCGTGAGCTGCTGGCTCTCGGCTTCACCATCGTCGCCACGGGCGGCACCGCCGACCGCCTGGAGGCCGCAGAGCTGCCCGTCACGCGCATCAACAAGGTGCGCGAGGGCCGGCCGCACGTGCTCGACTCGATGAAGTCGGGCGAGATCGACCTGGTCTTCAACACGACCGAGGGCGCGAAGGCGATCGCCGATTCCTTCTCCCTGCGCCGAACCGCCTTGACGCACAGCATCCCGTACTACACGACGGTGTCGGGGTGCGTGGCGGCGACCCGCGCCATCCAGGCGCTGCGGGCCGGCCAGCTTGAAGTCGCACCGCTTCAATCCTACTTTGAAGGATCGTTCTGATCGCGGTGCTTGCGCCGAGCGCCGCCGCCATCACGTCAGTTTCTGGACCACACGAGTTGGCCGCGGTTGAGTGCCAATGACACAGAAGATTCCCATGACGGCCGAAGGCTATAACCGCCTTCAGGAAGAGCTCCAGCATCTGCGCCTGACCGCGCGGCCCGAGGTCATCCAGGCCATCGCCGAGGCGCGCGAGCACGGCGACCTGTCCGAGAACGCGGAATACCACGCCGCGCGCGACCGCCAGAGCTTCATCGAGGGCCGCGTCGCCGAGATCGAGGACCAGATGGCGCGCGCGGAAGTGATCGACGTCTCCAAGCTGTCGGGCGACACCGTGAAGTTCGGCGCCACGGTCACGATCGCCGACGAGGACACGGACGAGGAGACGACCTACCAGATCGTCGGCGAGGTGGAAGCCGACGTGAAGGAGAACAAGATCTCCGTCACCTCGCCCATCGCCCGCGGGCTGATCGGCAAGTCCGTCGGCGATTCCGTCGAGATCGAGACGCCCAAGGGGCAGAAGTACTTCGAGATCGTCGACGTGCGATTCCAGTAAGGCGCGGCCGGCCGCGATGCCGGCCCGCGCCCGTGGTTCGGCCGCCAGCTTCCGGGCTGGCGGCCCTTTCGTATGTGGCCCCGTATCGCCCTCGGGACGTAGCGCCTTCGGCCCGCGCCTCCCACGCCTTTGCCACGGAATGTACACGAGGGGACGTGGAACGCGCCCGCACCGCGCCGCATACTGTGCACCGCGCGGACATAGCCGGGCGGGACCGCCCGTTGCGAGCCGCGCGGCCTCGAAAGGCACAAAAGGGGACGTTCCGATGCCGCGACACGTGATCGCCCTTCTCGCCGCCATCGGCCTCGCCGCGGGCGCGGCGGGCTGCAATACCGTCGAGGGACTGGGCCGCGATATCTCCAGCGCCGGCAATGCGGTCACCGGGGCTGCCACCGACACCGCAGGTGGGGAGCCGACGGAAACCCAGCAGGCCCGCCAGCCCAAGCAGGACGACGAAGAGCCGACCGAGCTGCGCTGACACCGCGTATCATCCCGCCAGGGGGCGCGTCTCTTCGGCCAACCACTCGGCCGTGCGGGCGTCCAGCGCGGGTGTGAGCGTCTCTCGCACGCGGGTGTGGTAGGCGTCGATCCAGGCGATTTCGTCGGGCGTCAAAAGCTCGGGCGCGATCAGGGCGCGGCAGTAGGGCGCGAGCGTCAGCGTCTCGAAGCCGAGCACGCGCTGGTCCGCGCCCGGCACCTCGACCTCGGTGACGGCGACGAGGTTCTCGATGCGGATGCCGTCCGCGCCCTCCAGGTAGTGCCCCGGCTCGTTGGAGCAGATCATGCCCGGCTTGAGCGCCGTCTCGCTGGCACGCTTGCTGATGACCTGCGGGCCTTCGTGCACGCCCAGGTAGCTGCCCACGCCGTGCCCCGTCCCGTGCGCGTAGTCCAGCCCCGCCGCCCACAGCGGCCGGCGCGCGAAGGGGTCGAGCTGGTGGCCCGTCGTGCCCTCGGGGAACACGGCCGTCGCCAGCGCGATGTGGCCCTTGAGCACGCGCGTGTAGCGCCACCGCTGCGCCTCGGTGGGCTGGCCGACGGCGATCGTGCGCGTCACGTCCGTCGTGCCGTCGGGGTACTGCCCGCCGGAATCGCAGAGGTAGAGCTCGCCCGCGCCGAGCGCCCGGTTGCTCGCGGCGCTAACGCGGTAGTGCACGATGGCGCCGTGCTCCCCGGCGGCGGAGATGGTGCCGAAAGCGGCGTCGCGGAACGCGGGATCGCCCTTGCGCAGCGCCGTCAGCGCCTCCGCCGCCTCCAACTCTGTCACGGGCGCGTCGCCGCCCGCGCGCTCGGGGACCTCGCGCGCCAGCCACGCCAGAAAGCGCGTCAGCGCCGCGCCGTCGCGTTCGTGGGCGGCGCGGCTGCCCGCCAGTTCCGCCGCCGTCTTGCACGCCTTGGGCAGACGCACCGGATCGCTGCCGGTCACGGGCTCGCCGCCGGCGGCGCGGATGGCGTCCAGCACGCGCGCCGGGGCGGTCGCCGGGTCCGCCAGCAGGCGCGTTCCGTCGCCCGCCAGCGCCGCCACCTCGTCCGCGAAGGCCGCCATCGGGCGGATCGTCACGGCGTCGTCCAGCGCTGAACGGGTCGCGTCGGGCAGCTTGCGGGCGTCCAGGTACCAGGTCACCGCCCCATCCGCGTGCAGCACGGCGAAGGACAGCGGCACGGGCGTGTGCTCGATGTCGCTGGCGCGCACGTTGAGCAGCCACGTGATCGAGTCCGGCAGCGTCAGCACGCCCACATCCGCGCCCGCTTCGGCAACGGTCCGCGCCACCCGCGCGCGTTTGGCGGCGCTGGTTTCGCCCGCATACGCAAGCTCGTGCGGAACCACGGCGCTGATCGGGGGCGCCGGCTGGTCCGTCCACACGGCGTCGAGCGGGTTGCCGTCGGTGGCGACCACCTGCCCGCCCGCGCGCGCCGCCGCGCTCTGGAGCCGCTGGACGCCGCGCTCGGTGTGCAGCCAGGGATCGTGGCCCAGGCGCCCGTCGCCCAGGTTGGCGGCGATCCAGTCGGCCGGCTGCGTCTCGCCCGTGTAGCAAACCGCGATCCGGTCGGTGTCCACCTCCCCACGCGCCTGCACGGTGTAACGGCCGTCGACGAAGATCGCCGCCGCCTCGCGCAGCACCACGGCCGTGCCGGCGGACCCGGTGAAGCCGGTCAGCCACGCCAGCCGCTGCGCGTGCGGCGGCACGAACTCGCCCTGGTGCACGTCGGCGCGCGGGATCACGAAACCGTCCAGCCCGCGCCGGTCCAGCTCCGCGCGCAGCGCCGCCAGGCGTTCGGCCGTCGCGGTCTTGCCGGCGCTCAGGCCCCCGTCCGCGTGCGCCAACACCCGCTCCAGCCGCGCGTTGAGCGCGTCGCGCAGGGCCGGGGCCGGGTCGGCCGCCACCAGCCGCATCCAGGCGTCGGGATCGCCGAGCTGGCGGTGGCTGGCCGCGACGCCCGCCAGCAGCTCGTCAAGCGTGGGCACGTCGTACGGTGAATCGGCCGCCGCCAGCAGCCGCGCCAGCTCGCCGGTGTCCGCACGCGCGTCCGTCATTCGCTCGCTCCCAAGGGTCGTTCGGCCCGCGCAGGCTAAGGCGACAGCGCAGGTCCCGAAAGCATCCCGTGGCGCCCGCCGAGAGCCCGGCGTAACCCCGGGGGTGGAAAACCCTCCCCCATTCGGGCAGGCTCGCCCGCCGAACGGCACAGGAGGACGGACCCGTGCGAACGCTTGGGCCGGACACCGGAAAAGTCGCCGCGATCGCGCTCGCGGGCGGCGTGATGCTTCTGGCGGCGCCCGTGGCGCTCGGCATCCATCTGGCCGTCCCGCCGGCCATGCAGGACACCACCGAGTTCGAAATGGTGCCCGAGCCGGTGGGCGAGCGCTCGATCACGGCCATGCCCGTTCAGGGCGTCTCGGTGAAGACGCTGCAAGGCATCTACGAGCGCAACGCCTACGACCTCGCCGCCATCGCGGCGGACGAACGCGGCGTGCCGCCGATCTTCGTGCGCGAGATGCCGCGCGACTGGGCGACCCTCGACGGCGGCGAGACGCGCAAGACGCTGTTCGAGAAGATCGTCCTGCCGCTCATCCTCAAGGCCAACGCGGAGATCCGCGCCGACCGCGAGCGCCTGCTGAAGCTGATCGCCAAGAGCGACGAGCCGGACGGCCGAGACCTCGCGGCGGCGGAACGGCAGTGGCTGACGGCGCTTGCCAAGCAATACAAGCTGAACAAGCCGGACCTCGGCAAGCTCAGGCAGCGCGTGGACGTCGTGCCGGTGCCGATGGCGCTGGCCCAAGCGGCCAACGAGTCCGGCTGGGGCACCTCGCGCTTCGCCCGCCAGGGCAACGCGCTCTTCGGGCAGTGGACCTGGGACACCTCGCAGGCGATGGCCCCCAAGAGCCTGCAAAAGGGCAAGGGCAACTACGGCGTGCGCAAGTTCCCGACCCTGGGCGCTTCGGTCGCGGGCTACATGCGCAACCTCAACACGCACTCCGCCTACGAACCCTTCCGGCGCCTGCGCGCCGAGCAGCGCAAGGGCAACGGAGGGTTGAACTCGCACCGGCTGATGGCGGGCCTGAAGGCGTACTCCCAGCGCGGCGACGCCTACGTGCGGGAAATCCGCGGCATGATGAAGCACAATTCGTATCAGAAGCTCGCCGCGGCTGAGTTGGCAACGCAACCACCCAGCGTCATGGCCAGCGGCGGGCTGTAAACGCCCGCCCCGCGCTCACGCCGCGGCGGCGGGGGCGCCGGTCGCGATCGGTTCCAGGTTGGCGACGAACTCGCGCGCCGTGGCGGGCCAGGCGAAGCGCTCGGCGTGGGCGCGGCACACCTGTGGCGGGATGTTCAACGCGTCCAGCGCCGCGGCGCGCAGATCGTC
This sequence comes from Limimonas halophila, assembly GCF_900100655.1. Classification (NCBI taxonomy): domain Bacteria; kingdom Pseudomonadati; phylum Pseudomonadota; class Alphaproteobacteria; order Rhodospirillales; family Rhodovibrionaceae; genus Limimonas; species Limimonas halophila. The sequence goes on along the minus strand of NZ_FNCE01000009.1, from coordinate 67,042 downwards.
GCGCAGCACGCCCGCGCCGCTGTCGCCGAGGACGTCCGTCGGCCCGGTCACGGGATAGGCCGCGACGGGCACGCCGCTCGCCAGCGCCTCCAGCAGCACGAGGCCGAAGGTGTCCGTCGTGCTGGGGAAGACGAAGACATCGGCGGCGGCGTGGTGCGCCGCCAGCTCGGGCCCGTGCTTGGCGCCCACGAAGCGGGCGTCGGGATACTCGGCTTCCAGCGCCGGGCGCTGCGGCCCGTCGCCCACCACCAGCTTGCTGCCCGGCAGATCCAGGTCCAGAAAGGCGCGCAGGTTCTTTTCGACGGCGACGCGGCCGACGTAGGCGAACACCGGGCGCGGCAGGTCCAGCTCGGCCGGCGCCTGCCGGCCGAACAGCGTCGTATCGACGCCGCGCGTCCAGATGGCCGTGCGATGCAGCCCCAGGTCGGCGAGTTCGCGGCGCAGGGTTTCGGTCGTCACCATCACCCGCGCCGCCGGCGCGTGGAAGCGCCGCAGCAGCCCGTACCCCGCGCGCAGCGGCAGACGCGTGCGCGCGTGAACGTACTCGGGAAAGCGCGTGTGGAAAGAGGTGGTGAAGGGCCACCCCCGCCGCCGGCAGTGCCGCCGCGCCGCCCAGCCGAGCGGGCCTTCGGTGGCGATGTGCACGGCCTCGGGCGCGAAGCTGTCCAGGCGGCGCGCCACCGCCCGGTACGGCGCCACCGACAGGCGGATTTCCGGGTAGCTGGGGCACGGCACCGTGCGGAAGCCGTCGGGCGCGATCACCGTGACCGCGTGGCCCTGGCGCTCCAGTTCGCGAATCGTCGTGGACAGCGCGCGCACCACGCCGTTGACCTGCGGGTGCCAGGCGTCGGTGACCAGCGCGATCCGCATCACGCGGCCGCCCGCTCCGGTTCGGGGCCGGGGTCCGGTTGCGCCGCCGGCTGCGGCACCGTCCAGTCCACGATCGCCAGTTGCCCGTCCGGGTGTTCAACCAGCGCCGTGCAGCTTTCCACCCAGTCGCCGTCGTTGGCGTAGGTGATGCCGTCGATCTGGCGCAGGCTGGCGTGGTGGATGTGGCCGCAGATCACGCCGTCCACCTTCTGCCGCCGGCCTTCCTCGGCCACCGCCGCTTCGAAGTCGCAGATGTACTGCATGGCGGTCTTCGCGCGCCCCTTTAGGAAGTTCGCCAGCGACCAGTAGCCCAGCCCCAGCCGCCGCCGCACGGCGTTGAAGACGATGTTCGTCCGCAAAACTGTATCGTACGCCCAATCGCCCAGGAGAGCCAGCCAACGCGCGCAGGTCACGACGCCGTCGAACTGATCCCCGTGGAGGACGAGGAAACGGCGCCCGTCCGCGCTCGTGTGCACGGCCGGGTCGCGGATTTCGATCGACCCCAGCGCCACATCGAGGTAGGCGCGCGCCACCTCGTCGTGGTTGCCCGGCACGTAGATCACGCGCGTGCCGTGGCGCGCCTTGCGCAGGATGGCGTGCATGACGGCCGAGTGGCTTTCGGGCCAGTACCAGGAGCGCTTGAGCCGCCAACCGTCGACGATGTCGCCGACGAGGTAGAGGCGCTCGGTGTCCACGGTGTCCAGGAAGTCCAGCAGCAGCTCCGCGTTGCAGCCGCGCGTTCCCAGGTGGACGTCGGATATCCAAACCGCCCGGTAGCGGTGCAGGCGCTGAATCTCGGAGGCCATGGGCCGCCGCACCCCCGTCCCGTGGTGCGGCAAGGGTACGGCTGCCGGATCACGGTTTGCGGACAGGGCGATGAAACCTGCGTGAACGCCCGCTCGGGCGTGCGGCGCGCAACACGCGTGTCACGCGCTTTCGCTACCCTGCGGCGCGATGCGGAAACGGCGGAACCGGTTTCGCGCGGTCCTTGCCGCGACGGGCGCCCTGCTGGTCGTGGTGGGCGTGCCGCTGTTCATCTCGCCCATTCCGCTGGGCGCGCTCGTCGTCGGCGTCGGCCTGGCGCTGCTTTGGCGGACGTCCGGGCGCGCGCGGCTGGTTCGGCGGGTGCTGCGCCGGCGCCGGCCCGTCCTGGCCGAACGCCTGGACCGCCTGTTGGGCGCCGCCCCGCGCCGGAACCGCCATAAGCCCGATGACGGACAGGTGGAACCGTGAAGGGCGTCACGTCTTGAAGTGGTGCATCACGCTGTCGGCGATGTGGTCCTTGTCCACGATGCCCACGACCGAGCCGGCATCGGGCGAGTCCACCCGGTCGTCGGTGACCACGAGCGCGTAGGGCACGTTTTCGTTGACCATGCGCTTGAGCACGTCGTGCAGGATCTCCGTCGCACCGCACCAGGCGTGCGCGGTGTTGGCGAGCTGGCCGAGCGTGAAGTCGTCGGACACGCCGTGGCACAGCCGCACGACGTCGTCGACGGGCATGACGCCGCGCACGGTGTCGTCGTCGGCCACCAGGATGTAGCGCTTGCTGGTGTGCTCGCTCAGATCGGAGAGCACCTTGTCCAGCCGCACGTGGCTGGGGATCGTGATGAATTCCGTCTCCATGATCTCGTCCGCGTGGCGGACGAGGAACATGTTGGTGTGGCGCTCCTTGGGGATGTGCTTGCCGCGCCAGGCCAGCTTGATGGTGTAGATGTTCTCGTCCGACAGCCAGCGCCGCACGCCGATCGCCAGGGCCGTCGCCATGACCGTGGGCACGATGATGACGTAGTCCTGCGTCATCTCGAACACCATCACGATCGCGGTCATGGCCGCGCCCGTGCCGCCGCCGACGACGCCGGCCATGCCGACCATGGCGAACTCGACCGGCGAAAAGCCCGCGCCCGGCCACAGCAGGTTCAGCGCCCCGCCCATGGCCGCACCCAGCGTGGCGCCGAAAAACAGCGACGGCGAGAAGATCCCGCCCGACGCGCCCGAGCCCAGGCTGACCGTGGTCGCCACGAGCTTGGCCACCAGCAACAGGGCCATGATGGTCACGCCCGCCAGCTCGCCGTGCAGCAGCGCGGTGATCGTGCCGTAGCTGGTGCCCGCGATCAGGTAGTGGCCGTAGAGCTGGCTGACGGCGTACATCAGCCCGCCCACGATGAGCATGCCGACGGTGTGGCGGACGTAGTCGTTGCGGAAGGCGCGCTCGAAGGTCTCCTCCATGAAGCTGAGCACGCGAATGAAGGCGAAGGAGACCAGCCCGCACGCCAGCCCCAGGAGGATGAAGCCGGCGATCGTGGGGATGTTGATGACCCCGGCCTGGGACGCCGCCGGCAGCGACACCACGAAGGCGTTCTGCATGCCGAAGGCCAGCCGGCCGATGTAGGTGGCCGTCGTGGTCGCCAGCACCACGGGCAGGAAGGTGCGGCTGCTCACCTCCGGCAACATCAGCTCGATGGCGAAGAGCACCCCGCCCAGGGGCGTGTTGAAAGTGGCGGCGATGCCGGCGCCGGCGCCCGCGGCGATCAGCGTGATGCGCTGCCACGTCACCACGCGCAGCAGCTGGCCGAACGAGGAGCCGAACGAAGAGCCGATCTGGATGATCGGGCCCTCGCGCCCCACGGCGGCGCCCGTGCCGATGGAGAGCGCGGAGGCCATCGACTTCGCCGCCGCCACCACGGGGCGCACGTTGCCCTCGCGGTGGTAGATGGCGTCCATCACCTCGGGCACGCCGTGGCCGCGCGCCTCCGGGGCGAAGGTGCGCGTCAGCCAGGTGACGCCCAACCCGCCGATGACGGGGACCAGGATCACCCACGGCCCCCACGGGCTCAGCGGCATCAACTCTTCGGATTCGAAGACGAGCGAGAGTTCGCCGAAAAAGAAGAGGTTGTGGATCAATCCGATCAGCAACCGGAAGATCACGGCGCCGATGCCGGTCACGATGCCGAGCCCGATGGACAGGGCGCACAGCTGCACCAGCGTAAGCTGAATGGGCTTGGCGCGGGGGCGACTGCTGGTCGCGGGTTCGGTCGGCGTTTCGGTGGCGGTTGTCATCACGTCCGCGGTTGATCAGGGGACACTGGGGCGGCGGCGCTCGGTTGCTGCGCGACTCGCCGCCGGCGGCGGCCACGCGCGGGCCGGCCGGTGGACCGCGCCGGGGCGTCCGGGCGCGGTTTGAACGTTGGCGGTGTCCCCGTTCACGACGCTTCCGTGGAAACGTTGCTGGTGGCCCGGGCGCACCGGGCAGCCTTCGGTCGTACCCATCGTGACCGCATTTTGCAATGCGGCGGGGGCGTCGCGGCGCACTCGTCGGCCGGCCGCTGGACACGCCACGAACCGGGCAGTACGGTCGCGCCGGTTTTCCGTGCAGCGCCGCAAGGGGCCGCGCCATGTCCATCCTCGCCAGCCGCCTCGACCGGGTGAAGCCCTCGCCCACGATCGCCGTCACCAGCAAGGCGCGCGAGCTGCGCGCCCAGGGCTACGACGTCATCGGCCTGGGCGCCGGCGAGCCCGACTTCGACACGCCCGACCACGTCAAGACCGCGGCCAAGGCGGCCATGGACGCCGGGCAGACGAAGTACACGGCCGTGGACGGCACGCCCGAGCTGAAGCAGGCCATCGCCGCCAAGTTCGCGCGCGAGAACGGGCTGACGTACGAGCCCCAGCAGATCAGCGTCGGCACCGGCGGCAAGCAGGTGTTGTTCAACGCGCTCTTCGCTACGGTCGAGGCCGGGGACGAGGTCGTCATCCCCGCGCCCTACTGGGTCAGCTACCCGGACATGGTGCTGCTCACCGGCGGCGAGCCCGTGACGGTGGCGACGAAGGAGGCCAACCGCTTCAAGCTGCAGCCAGACGAGCTGGAAGCCGCCATCACCGAGCGCACCAAGTGGCTGATCCTCAACAGCCCGTGCAATCCCACCGGCGCGGGCTACTCCCGCGCCGAATTGCAGGCGCTGGCCGAGGTCTTGAAGCGCCATCCCCACGTCTGGGTGATGGCCGACGACATGTACGAGCACCTCGTCTACGACGGCTTCGAATTCTGTACGCCCGCCCAGGTGGCGCCCGAGCTGTACGCGCGTACGCTCACGGTGAACGGCGTCTCCAAGGCGTACGCCATGACGGGCTGGCGCATCGGCTACGCCGGCGGCCCGCGCGAGCTGATCGCGGCCATGGCGAAGATCCAGTCGCAGTCCACCAGCAGCCCCTCCTCGATCAGCCAGGCGGCGGCCGTGGAAGCGCTCAACGGCCCGCAGGAGCACCTCAGCGAGCGCGCCAGCGCCTTCCAGGCCCGGCGCGAGTACGTCGTGGACAAGCTGAACCAGTGCGCCGGGCTGAGCTGCCAGAAGCCCGAGGGCGCGTTCTACGTCTACCCCTCGTGCGCGGGCGTCATCGGCAGAACCACGCCGGATGGGACGACCATCCAGTCCGACGAGGACTTCGTTCAGTACCTGCTGAACCACGCCAACGTGGCGTGCGTGCACGGCGCGGCGTTCGGTCTGTCGCCCTTCTTCCGCATCTCCTACGCGACCTCGATGGACGCGCTCGAAAAGGCTTGTGAGCGCATCGAAAAGGCCTGCGCCGAGCTGACATGATGGCCGGGCCGGGGCGCGTCCCGGCCCATGCGCACATCCCGATCCGTGTCCGCCGGCGCGTTTTTGTGTTGCCGGAACTGGCGCGGTTTTGAAACCATTTCCCCAACGACCGGCGCGGTGCCGTCCCGCGCCCGCATCGCCGGCCCCGGGGCGGCACCCCGCCGGAGCAACCGGAACGGGGAGGTGCCGGGATGACGCACGATGCCGCCGCGACGCCGCGCTGCGCGGTGCTTGCCGGGCAGTACACCAGCGGCAAGACGACGCTGCTGGAAGCCCTGCTCCACAGTGCCGGCGCGCTCGACCGCCGGGGCTCGCCCAGCGCAGGCACGAGCGTGGGCGACGCCAGCCGCGAGGCGCGCGAGCGCGAGATGTCGGTGGAGCCCAACGTCGCCGAGGCGAGCTACCTGGGCGATCCCTGGTCGATCATCGACTGCCCCGGCTCCATCGAATTCATGCACGACACCCGCACCTGCCTGATGGCGGCGGACGTGGCCGTGGTGGTCGCGGAGCCCGACCCCGAGCGCGTCCTGGCGCTCGACCCGCTGATGCGCACCCTGGACGCCTACGCCATCCCGCACATGGTCTTCATCAACCAGATGGACCGCGCCGAAACGCCCGTGCGCGAGGTCATGGCGGCGCTGCAGGACGTGTCCGCGCGCCCGCTGGTGCTGCGCCAGGTGCCCATCCGCGAGGGCGGCAAGGTCTCGGGCTACGTCGACTTGGTCAGCGAGCGCGCCTACCGCTACCGCGACGGCCAGCCGTCCGAGCTCGTCAGCCTGCCCGAGGACGTGGCCGAGCGGGAGGAGGAGGCCCGTCAGGCGCTCTTGGAATCCCTGGCCGACTACGACGACGAGCTGCTGGAAAAGCTGCTGGAGGACGCCGTCCCGCCCGCCGAGGAGATCTACGCCGACCTCAAGCAGGACGTGCGCGACGACCTCGTGGTGCCGGTCTTCCTGGGCTCGGCGGCGCACGGCCACGGCATCACGCGGCTGTGGAAGGCGCTGCGCCACGAAACGCCGGGGCCGGCAGCGGGCGCGGAACGCCTGGGCGTGCGCGAGGCCGCGGGCCTCGGGGACGGCGAGCTGGCGGCCACGGTCGTGCGCACCTTCCACCAGCCCCACGCCGGCAAGCTCTCGCTCACCCGCGTCTGGCAGGGCCAGCTCACAGACGGCGACACCGTAGCGGGCCAGCGCCTGTCCGCCATCTACCGCCTGACCGGCAGCGAGCCGCGCAAGGTGGGGGCGGCCGGCGCGGGCGAGCTGGTCGCCCTACCCCGCCTGGACGCGCTGCACACCGGCAGCCTCATCACCGGCAAGGCCACGCTGAGCGACACCGCCCTGCCCTGGCCGAGCCCGGCGGAGCCGGTCTACACGCTCGTCGTGGAGCCGGAGAAGCGCGCCGACGAGGTCAAGCTGACCACGGGCATTTCACGCCTGGTGGAGGAGGACGCGGCCTACCGCCTGGAGCACGACCCCGACACCGGGCGCATGCTGCTCCAGGGTCAGGGCGAGATGCACCTGGCCGTGGCGCTGGACAAGCTGCGCCACCGCTTCAACGTCGAGGTGCGCACCGAGCGCCCGCCCACGCCCTACCGCGAAACCATCCGCCAGGGCACCACCCACCACAGCCGCTTCAAGCGCCAGACCGGCGGGCACGGGCAATTCGCCGACGTCCAAATCAAGATCGCGCCCCGCGCCCGCGGCGAGGGCTTTCAGTTCACCAACGCGATCGTCGGCGGCACGGTGCCCAAGCAGTTCGTCCCGGCGGTCGAGGAGGGCGTGCGCGAGGCGCTGGAGCGCGGCCCGCTGGGCTTCCCGGTGGTGGACGTGGCCGTGGAGTTGTTCGACGGACAGTACCATTCGGTCGATTCCAGCGAGCAGGCCTTCAAGACGGTCGGCCGCATGGCCGTGTCCGAGGCGCTGCCGAGCTGCGATCCCGTGCTGCTGGAGCCCATCGAGCGCGTCACCGTCTCGGTGCCCAAGCACTACACCCACAACATGCACGGCCTGGTCGCTGAGCGGCGCGGGCAGGTGCTGGGCTTCGACGACAAGCCCGGCTGGACCGGCTGGGACGACCTGGAAGCGCTGATGCCGGCGGCCGCGCTGGACGACTTCATCATCGACCTGCGCTCGCTCACGCGCGGGCTGGGCTTCTTCACCCACCGCTTCGAGCGCCTGCAGGAGCTGACCGGCCGCGAGGCCGAGCGCGTGCTGCACCGCATGCCGGCCTCGTGAGGCGCCTGCCGGAAAATGGTGAAAGGCGGTGATCCGGCGCGGCCCGGCCTGCGTAAACGGGTCTGGAACAGTTTAGAACTGGTCTAAAGAGATCTTGCGGCACTGCCGAACGCAGGCCACGTCACAAAGGGGAACGGCCGGTGTCGCCGCCGCCACCCCGGACAAAGGAGAGAGCAGCATGACGCAGGTGAACACAGGGATCAGCGCCGAGGACCGCAAGCGCGTCGCCGAGGGCCTGTCGCGCGTCCTGGCGGACAGCTACACGCTCTACGTGAAAACGCAGAACTACCACTGGAACGTCGAGGGCCCGTCCTTCAAGCAGCTCCACGAGCTGTTCGAGGAGCAGTACACGGACCTGCGCGAGGCGATCGACGAGATCGCCGAGCGCATCCGCGCCCTGGGCCACCACGCTCCCGGCAGCTTCCGAGAATTCGGAAAGCTCGCGGCCGTGCCGGAAGAGACCGGCCAGCCGGACTGGCAGCAGATGGTGCGCCAGCTCGCCGAGGACCAGGAAACGGTCGTGGGCACGCTGCGCCAGGTCGTGACCACGGCCGCGCAGGCCAGCGACCACGTCACCGAGGGCCTGGTCACCGACCGCCTTCAGGTCCACGAGAAGAACGCCTGGATGCTGCGCGCGCACTTGAGCTGATCGCGCATCTCGCCGCCCACCGCACACGGCCCGGTCGCACGCGACCGGGCCATTTTCGTGCCGTCGGCGCCCTCTCCCCCGAAAGAGGTGAAGCATCCTGTCGCACGGGGGTTTCGCGCCGCCGTTTGTGCGGCGCATCATACGTGTTGGGCTTCGCAACACAGGAGGGCCCGCCATGATCGAGACCACCGCAATCGCCGACACCGGCATGTCGGCCACCCGCATCGGCCTGGGGACCTGGGCCATCGGCGGCTGGATGTGGGGCGGCACGGATGAGGCGGAATCCATCCGTACCGTCCAGGCCGCCGTGGACCGCGGCATCACGCTGGTGGACACCGCGCCCGTCTACGGCATGGGCGAGTCCGAGGAGTTGGTTGGCCGCGCGCTCGCCGAGGGCGGCCGGCGCGACAAGGTGGTGCTCGCCACCAAGGTCGGGCTGGAGTGGCACGGCAACCAGCCCTACCGCAACGCCACGCCTGCGCGCATCCGCACGGAGATCGAGGACTCCCTGCACCGTCTGCAGACGGACGTGATCGACGTCTATCAGGTCCACTGGCCCGACCCCCTGGTGCCGGTCGAGGAAACGGCGCAGGCGATGAAGGCGCTGTACGACGAAGGGAAGATCCGCGCCATCGGGGTGAGCAACTTCGCGCCCGCGGAGATGTGGCGCTTCAGCGCGGAGGCGCCGCTGCACGTCATCCAGCCGCCCTACAACATCTTCGAGCGCCACGCGGAGCAAGACATCTTCCCCTTCGCGCGCGAGCACGGCCAGACGACGCTCACCTACGGCGCGCTCTGCCGCGGCCTGCTCACGGGCAAGCTGACGCCGGACACCACGTTCGAGGGCGACGACCTCCGCAACGTCGATCCCAAGTTCAAGAATCCCCGCTACCGGCAGTACCTGGACGCCGTGGCCAAGCTGGACGCCCTGGCGCGCGAACACGACGCCAAGAGCGTGCTGCATCTCGCGCTGGCGTGGCTGCTGCGCAAGCCCGGCGTGGGCGTGGCGCTCTGGGGCGCGCGCCGGCCCGATCAGCTCGACCCCGTGCACGAGGTCGCGGACATCGCGCTGGACGACGCCACGCTCGTGGAGATGGAGCGCATCGTGAACGAGACGGTAACCGATCCCGTCGGTCCCGAGTTCATGGCGCCGCCCACGCGCGAGGCCAAAGCCGCCTAACCGGCGCACGTCGGCATGCACGCCGTGATCCGCCCGGCCCCGTGCGCGGGGCCGGGCGTTTTCCTTTCCGACACCCCACGCCCCGCCGTTCACACCGCGAACAGATCCGCGTGAACAGACTTGTTTCGGGATCGGTGCGCGGCACATACCGGAGCGGAACCGCCGCACACAGGGAGGGCCGCGCCATGACCGCCCGCTTCGTCAGCCGCCGCACGTTTCTGGGAACCGCCAGCGCGCTGGCCGTGGGCGCCACGCTGCCCGTGCCCGCCCGCGCCGCGCCGGAGGCCGACCTCTGGCCGCGCTGGGAAAAGCACGATCCCGAGTCCACAAAGACGATCGACCACGGCGCCTGGGGCGATTTCCTGAAGAAATACGTCTCGCGCGGGCCAGACGGCGTGAACCGCGTGGCCTACGGGGCGGTGGATCAGGCCGACCGCACGGCGCTCAAGGGCTATCTGGACGCGCTCACCGGCACGCGGATCAGCGAGTACAACCGCGCCGAGCAGTTCGCCTACTGGGCCAACCTCTACAACGCGCTCACCGTCGAAGTGATCCTGCGCCACTGGCCCGTGGATACCATCCGCGACATCGACATCTCGCCGGGCCTTTTCAGCGACGGCCCCTGGGGCAAGAAGCTGGTCACGGTCGAGGGCGCGGAGCTGTCCCTGAACGACATCGAGCACCGCATTCTGCGCCCGATCTGGCAGGATCCGCGCGTGCACTACGCGGTCAACTGCGCCTCGATCGGCTGCCCCAACCTGCGCGTCGAGCCCTTCACCGGCGCCAAGTTGGACCAGCAGCTGAACGAAGCCGCGCGCACCTACGTCAACCACCCGCGCGGCGCCACGGTGCGCAACGGCGAGCTGGTCGTGTCCTCGATTTACGAATGGTTCCAGGAAGACTTCGGCGGCTCCGACGCGGGCGTGATCGAACACCTGCGCCAGTACGCCGAGCCCGCGCTCAAGGACAAGCTGGCCGATTTCTCGTCGATCGGCGACGACCGCTACGACTGGTCCATCAACGCCCCGGTCTCGCGCGGCTGATCCGTCCGGGCGGCGCGGAGGCATTGCCGGACCCCGCGCTGGCCCGACATCATGGGATTATACGGCACAGGAGGCCGGCCATGCGGATCAAGCGCTCGCGTCCCTGGGACCTTCCGGACCACGCCGTCACCGACCCGGACGTGTTCTGGAACCGCCGCCGGCTGATGCAGGCCGCCGGGGCCACAGCCGTCGCCGGGACGGCCGGTGCGTGGCCCGTGACGGCTTCGGCGAAGAAGATCGGGGCGCCGGCCGACGCGCCCGCCGCCGGCAAATACCCGGCCCCGCGCAACGAGGCCTACACCCTGGACCGCCCCATCTCCGGCGAGGAGCTGGTTTCCACCTACAACAACTACTACGAGTTCGGCTCCTCCAAGACCATCTGGAAAAAGGCGCAGGATCTGCCCATCCGCCCGTGGACGGTCACGATCGACGGCGCGGTGGAAAACGAGCAGCAGATCGACGCGGCGGACCTGCTCGCCCGCATGGATCTGGAGGAGCGGCGCTACCGGCACCGCTGCGTGGAAGCCTGGGCGATCGCGGTGCCCTGGACCGGCTTTCCCCTGCGCAAGCTGGTGGAGATGGCGAAGCCGCTGTCCGGCGCCAAGTACGTGCGCCTGGAGACCTTCCACGACCCCGGGGTCGCCGCCGGTCAGGATTCGCCCTGGTACCCCTGGCCCTACGTCGAGGCGCTGACCATCGAGGAAGCCACGAACGAGCTGGCGCTGATCGGCACGGGCGCCTACGGCCACCCCCTGCCCAAGCAGAACGGCTCGCCCCTGCGCCTGGTCGTGCCGTGGAAGTACGGCTTCAAGTCCATCAAGGGCATCGTCCGCGTCAGCTTCGTCGAGGCGATGCCGAAGACCTTCTGGTCCAAGGTGAACGGGCGCGAGTACGGCTTCTGGGCCAACGTGAACCCCGAGGTCGACCACCCGCGCTGGAGCCAGGCGACGGAAGAGTTCCTGCAAAGCACGGACGACGTCGGCTTCCTCGCCAGCCCCGAAAAGGTGCCCACCAAGCTGTTCAACGGCTACGCCGAGCAGGTCGCCCACCTCTACGGCGAGGACCTGAAGCGCAAATACGGCGACCGGCTGTATCGGTGACCCAGGACATGACCAGGTCGGGCCGGATTGGCCTGGGCGCTGACTCATGCCCGTGACGGAATGAGATCGAGCGCGATGCGGCTCGTCGGATGATTCGTCGTCGTCTCATCGCGCTCGAGCGGATGCGGTGAGGGTTCGCGCGCCCGGCTCACTGCGCTATATGTCCGGGCGATGACCGACCCCGCCCCGATCCATCCCCGCGCGCGGGCGCTGCTGGACGGCCTGAACGAGGCGCAGCACGCGGCCGTGACGACCACCGAGGGTCCCGTGCTCGTGCTGGCCGGCGCCGGCACGGGCAAGACGCGCGTGCTCACCACGCGGCTGGCCTACATCCTGCTCGCCGGCAAGGCGCAGCCGAAAAACATCCTAGCCGTCACCTTCACCAACAAGGCGGCGCGCGAGATGCGCGAGCGCGTGGCGGGGATGACCGGGCAGTCGCCGGAGGGCTGGTGGCTCGGCACCTTCCACGCGCTGGGCGCGCGCATGCTGCGCACCCACGCCGAGCGCCTGGGGCTGGAGCGCAACTTCACCATCCTGGACACCGACGACCAGCTGCGCCTGCTCAAGCAGTTGATGCAGGCCGAGGCCGTCGACGAGAAGAAGTGGCCCGCGCGCGCCGTGATGGGGGCGATCCAGCGCTGGAAGGACCGCGGGCTGACGCCGGACCACGTCTCCGACGCCGACGCGGGCGACCTCGCGGGCGGGCGCGGGATCGACCTCTACCGCCAGTACCAGCAGCGCCTGCTGACGCTGAACGCCTGCGACTTCGGCGATCTGCTGCTGCACCCGCTGACGCTCTTCCGCGACAACCCGAACATCCTGGAAACCTACCAGCGCAAGTTCCAGTACATCCTGGTCGACGAGTACCAGGACACCAACGTCGCGCAGTATTTGCTCGTTCGACTTCTCGGACAAGTAAACGAGAATGTTTGTTGCGTCGGCGACGACGACCAGGCAATATATTCATGGCGCGGAGCAGAAGTTGACAATATTGTTCGATTTACTGATTACTACCCAAATGCTCGGGTGATACGCCTCGAAGAAAACTACCGCTCGACGGACACCATCCTGGGCGCGGCCGGCGGGCTGATCGCCAACAACGAAGGCCGCATGGGCAAGACGCTCTTCTCCGCCGGCGGCGAGGGCGAGGTCGTGCGCGTGCGCGGCGTCTGGGACAGCGACGCCGAGGCCCGCTTCGTCGGCGAGGAGATCGAAAAGCTCCACGCCGACGGCCATTCCCTGGGCGAGATGGCGGTGCTGGTGCGCACGGGCGCGCAGGCGCGCACCTTCGAGGAGCGCTTCATCACCATCGGCCTGCCCTACCGCGTGGTGGGCGGCCCGCGCTTTTACGAGCGCCAGGAGATCCGCGACGCCCTGGCCTATCTGCGCATCATCCAGTCGCCCGACGACGACCTGGCGTTCGAGCGCATCGTCAACGTGCCCAAGCGCGGGCTGGGCAAAAAGGCGATGCAGACGCTGCACGAAACCGCGCGGGCGCGGGGGATCTCGCTGTTCCGGGCGGCCGGGGAGCTGATCAAGACGCAGGAGCTGCGCCCGCAGCCCCGGCGCGCGTTCGCGTCCCTGCTCGAACAGTTCCGGCAGTGGAAGGAGCTGTCCCAGGAGCTGGACCACGTGGAGCTGACCAAGCGCGTGCTCGACGAGAGCGGCTACACCGAGATGTGGCAGCAGGACAAATCGGCGGAGGCACCCGGCCGGCTGGAGAACCTCAAGGAACTGACCAACGCCATGCAGGACTTCGAGTCCCTGGCGGCCTTCCTGGAGCACGTCGGCCTGGTCATGGACGCCAGCCAGGACGACGGCGGCGAGCAGGTCACGGTGATGACGCTGCACTCGGCCAAGGGGCTGGAGTTCGACACCGTCTTCCTCGCCGGCTGGGAAGAGGGGCTGTTCCCCAACCAGCGCGCCATGGACGAGCACGGCCAGAAGGGCCTGGAGGAGGAGCGCCGCCTCGCCTACGTCGGGCTCACGCGGGCGCGCAAGCGCGCCATCATCTCCTTCTGCGCCAACCGGCGCATGTACGGCAGCTGGAACGCCGCCATCCCCTCGCGCTTCGTCGACGAGCTGCCCAAGGGCTACGTCACCGTGGAAAGCGAGCCGGGGCTGTACGGCGGCGGGTCCACCAACCAGCCCTTCGGCAGCGACTTCTGGGAAAGCGGACCCAGCCGCGCGACGCCCGGCATGCTGCGCGCGCAGCAGCGCACGGGGCAGTCCGCGCGCTTCGTCGAGGGCACCGTGGAGGTGGTGGAAACCGGCGGCGGGAGCGGCTTCTCGCGCGGCGACCGCGTCTTCCACCGCAAATTCGGCTACGGCACCGTCCGCGCGGCCGAGGGCGAACGCCTCTCCATCGCCTTCGACCAGTCCGGCGAGAAGAAGGTCATGGCCTCGTTCGTCGTCGCCGCCGATCAGGCGGGGTGATCGGCCACAAGCCAGCGGCCGCAGCCGCGATAACGCCGGTCGCCCAGCCGAAGCGTCACGGTCATGGGAAAGCGGTGGCCGCTCATGGCGTCGCGGCAGGCTTCATCGCGGGCGATGATGCCGAGCTGGCGGCCATCGCCCGTTTGCGTGGTCCAGGTCGTCGTGTCGGCACGTTTCGTCGGTTCGGGTGAGGGCGCCCGCACGACGGTCCGGCCGTAGTCCAGCTTGGCGGTGATGCGGTCGGCACCAACCGTCACCAGCCACCCCGGCTCCTGCCCCAGTGCGCGGAAGCGGCCGCCTTGCACGGCGGCGTCGGCCCAGGCGGCGCGCTTGCCGGTGCGTTCGCATTCGAGCGGTGCGGCCCCGCCCCGGCTCAGCAACGCCGTATCGCCCTTGTCCCAGAAAGTCAGGCCGCCGCCGGTGTAGCGCGCGCCCGAGGCCGAGCGCGCCCGCGTCAGCCGCGTCGCGTGGCCGCCCGGCGGAAACAGCCGCAGCGTGTCGCCGCCCCGGAACAGCGCCTCCACGCGCCCGCCGCCATCGCAGCGGTAGGCCGCGACGCGCGCCGGGGCATCCTCCGGTTTCTCACCACCAGCACAGCCCGCCACCACGAGCGCGATCGCGCTGGCGACAGCACCGCGGACCACCATCACTCCAGCGGCTTGACGAAGGTGAAGGCGCCGCGCAGCTCGCCCAGCTCGAAGCCGGTGGCGGCGTCGGCGGGGTATTCCGCGTCGATGGCCTTCTTCAGCGCGGGCGAGAGCGTCTCGCCGTGACAGGTCAGGCAGACGCCCTTGGTGGGGATGGCCTTCATGTAATGCAGGTAGCGCCGGCCGCCTTCCTCGATCACGGCGGCGCTTTCCATCGTCTTCATGGGCTCGCCAGCCTCGACGCGCTGCTTGAAGGCCATGAGCACCGCGCGCTCGCGCACGCTGGGCGAATTGCGCGGGTTGCGGACCTTGAGCGCCGTCCGCCCGACGGCCCAGCCGCTGTGCGTCGACAGCTCGCCGGCGATGCCGGGCGCCACGCGCGCGCACACCTCGACGGCGTGCGTGGGCCCACCCTCGGCGATCGCTTTTTGCAGCTCCCCCTTCAGGTCGCTGAAGAATTCCGTCGCCAACTGCCGCGCTTCCTTGAGCTGCGCCGCGCTGGGCTGCTTCGCCGGTTCCGCCGCGGCCGTGCCCGCCAGCGCGAGCACCATGCCGGCCGCCATCACACCGGTCGCGATCCGCATGCCCTCATCCCTCCGACAATCCTGGGATAGCTTAGGATACCCCCGACCCCCGGCGCGATGCCCGGGAAGCGTGACGCGGTGTCACGCCCGCGCGCTCGCTTGGGCTGGTCACGGTGGCGGCGGATGGCTACAACAACGGACGCACCCGGTGCGGACGGCTGGACACAAGCGCGAAAACGCGCTCCCGTGGGCCGTGTGCACCGGCACGTGCCGCATCGCGCGCCCGGGCACGCGCCGGGCACTGTCACGGGGAGCGGGGAGCCGGCATGATCGGCATGGTGCTCGTCACCCACGGGCGGCTGGCGGAGGAATTCGTCGCCGCGCTGGAGCACGTGGTGGGCCGGCAGGGCCAGATCGAGGCCGTGTGCATCGCGGCCGACGACGACATGGACCAGCGCCGCCAGGCCATCCTCGACGCCGTCCAGGCCGTCGATCAGGGCGAGGGTGTGGTGGTGCTGACCGACATGTTCGGCGGCACGCCGTCCAACCTGGCGATCTCCCTCATGGGCCAGGGCAACGTCGAGGTCATCGCGGGCCTCAACCTGCCCATGCTGATCAAGCTGGCCACGGTGCGCGGCCAGGAGCCGCTGGACACCGCCGTGGCGCGGGCGCAGGAAGCCGGCCGCAAGTACATCAACGTCGCCTCGCGGTTGCTCCAGGGCGAGGACGAACCGGGCGGGACCGGCAGCTCCCAGGCATGAGCGGCGGCACGGATTCGCCCGCCTCGGCCCGGCGCTTGACGGTGTGCAATCAGCGCGGGCTGCACGCGCGGGCGGCAGCCAAGTTCGTGCGCACGGTCGAGCAGTACGACGCCGAGGTGACCGTGGTGAAGGATGGCGTCGAGGTGCCCGGCGACTCCATCATGGGCCTTATGATGCTCGCGGCCGGGCGCGGCACCAGCCTGGACGTGCGCGCCCACGGCCCCGACGCCGAGGCCGCGCTCGACGCCCTGGCGACGCTTTTGGAACGCGGGTTCGACGAAACCCAATGAGCCGGACCCAATGACCGGGAACCAGCACAGCGGCACGCCGGCGCCGGCCGACCGTCATCCGGCCGAGCGCGAGGCGAAGGACGCGGCCGCCGCCGCGCTCGGCGCGAGTGCGAGCGGCCACGGGGAGCGCGTGTTCACCGGCCTGGGCGTCGCGCCGGGCGTGGCGATCGGCCCCGCCCACGTGCGCGAGCGCCGCGACCTCGACGTGGTCACGCGCCACATCCCGGCCGCCGAGGTGGACACCGAGCGCGGGCGCTTCGAGCGCGCCGTGCGCAAGGCCCGCCGCCAGCTGCGCAAGATCCGCGCGAAGGCCAACCAGGTCCACGGCGAGTCGGCGGAGGAGCTGGACTACCTCCTCGACGCCCACATGCAGATGCTCAAGTCGCGCAGCCTGCTCCAGGGCGTCGAGCAGCGCATCCGCGAGCGCTGCATCAACGCCGAGGCCGCGGTGATGGCGGAGGTGGACCGCATCGCCCAGGGCTTCGCGGCGATGGAGGACCCCTACCTCAAGGCGCGCGCGGCGGAGATGCGCGAGGTGGGGATGCGCATCGTGCGCAACCTCATGGAATCGCCCTATCGCAGCTTCCACGGGCTGGACCCCGAGAGCATCATCATCGCCGAGGAGATCACCCCCGCCGACACCGCGCTCATGGACCCGCGGGAGATCGGCGGCTTCGCCACGGTGCTGGGCGGGGCCGAGGGCCACACCGCCATCATGGCGCGCTCGCTGGGCCTGCCGGCGGTGCTGGGGATTCCCAACCTGCTGCGCGGCGTCGAGGCCGACGAGACCGTCATCGTCGACGGCTCGCGCGGGGTGGTGATCGTCAACCCGACGGCCGAGCGGCTGACGGAATACCGCCGCCGCGCCGCGGAGCTGGAGCGCGAGGCCGAAGCCCTCCAGCAGCTGCGCGACGAGCCGGCGGAGACCACCGACGGTCACCGCGTCGCCCTGCACGCCAACCTGGAGCTGCCGCGCGAGGTGGGTCAGGCGATCACCGTGGGCGCCGAGGGCGTCGGCCTGCTGCGCACCGAGTTCATGTACATGAACCGCGCCGACCTGCCCGGCGAGGACGAGCAGTACCACCAGTTGCGCGAAATCGTGGACGGCATGGGCGGGCGCACGGTCACGATCCGCACGCTGGACGTGGGCGGCGAAAAGCTGGCGTGGGCGCTGGGCGACGACCTGGGCACCGGCCCCAACCCGGCGTTGGGCATGCGCGCCATCCGCCTGAGCCTGAGCCGGCGCGAGCTGCTGGAAACGCAACTGGCGGCGATCCTGCGCGCCGCCGCGCACGGCCCGGTGCGCATCCTGCTGCCCATGGTCACGACGGCGGGCGAGATCCGCGAGACGCGCGAAGTGCTGGCGAACGTGCACGAGCGCCTGCACGAGCGCGGCGTCCAGGTGCCGCACGAGATCCCGCCGGTGGGCGCGATGATCGAGGTGCCGGGCGCGGCGCTGGCGGCGGACACCCTGGCGCCGCAGGCGGACTTCTTCGCCATCGGCACCAACGACCTGACGATGTACACCCTCGCCATCGACCGCACCGAGGACGACGTCGCGCACCTCTACAATCCGCTGCATCCGGCCGTGCTGCGCCTGATCCGCAGCGCGGCGGAGGCGGCGCGCGCGGCGCGCATCGACATCTCGGTGTGCGGCGAGATGGCCGGCGACCCGCGCTACACCCCGCTCTTCCTGGGGCTGGGTGTGGACACGCTGTCCATGGCGCCCAAGACCCTGCCCCGCGTGAAGCAGCGCGTGCGCGCCCTGTCGCGGGAGCGCGCGCAGCACTGCGCCGAGCAGATCCTCACCCGCAGCGACAGCCGGGACATCGCCGCGCTTCTGGACGCCCAGGGCTGACCGGGATGGTGCCCGAGCTTCCCCGCGTCATCGGGCACCGCGGGGCCGCCGGGCTGGCGCCGGAAAACACCCTGGCCGGGTTGCGCGTGGCGGCGGCGGCGGGCTGCACCTGGGTGGAAGTGGACGTCCGCTTGAGCGCCGACGGCGTGCCCGTGCTGCACCACGATCCCGCCCTGGCGCGCGGGCGCACCCACGCCGAGCACATTGCCCACCTCACCGCCGCCGAGCTGGCGCGCACCGATGTCGGCGCGCGGTTTTCGCCGGCGTTCGCGGGCTGCACCGTTCCGCCGCTGTGGGCGGCGCTGGCGGAAGCCGCCGATCTCGGCCTGGGCGTGAACCTGGAATTGAAAGCCGACGACGGCGATCCGGACGGACTCGTCGCCGCGACGGCGGCCGTGCTCGCGGGCTTGGAAAGCGCCCCGCCGCTGCTGATCTCGTCGTTCGAGCAGCCGGCGGTGGCGGCGGCGCGACGGCGGCTGCCGGATATTCCCCGGGCGGTGCTGGTGCGCCGGATCCCGGCGAATTGGCGCGAGCGCCTGGAAAGCCTGGGCTGCTGCGCGCTGAACGTGGGCAACCGCGACGCCGGCGCGGCGGGCGTGGCGGCGGTGCGCGCGGCGGGCTTCGCCGTCACGGTCTACACCGTGAACGATCCCCGGCGCGCCCGGCGGCTGTGGGATTGGGGCGTCACCAGCGTCTTCACCGACCGCCCCGACCGGGTGCGGGGGTGATCAGCCCTTGTCGCCGTTCGCCCGACCCGGGTGGGTCATCGCCACGGCGTGCTGACCGCCGTCGACGTGGTGGACCTCGCCGGTGACGGCCTCGGCGAAGTCGCTGAGCAGGTAGACGGCGGCGTTGCCCACCTCGTCCAGCTCCACGTTGCGGTGGAGCGGCGCCTGCTCGGCGCTGGCGCGGAAGACGTAGCGCGCGTCCGCGATGGCGGAGCCGGCGAGCGTGCGCATCGGCCCGGCCGACAGCGCGTTCACGCGGATGCCGCGCGGGCCGAGGTCGGCGGCCAGGTAGCGCACCGAGGCCTCCAGCGCCGCCTTGGCCACGCCCATCACGTTGTAGTTCGGCGTCACGCGCTCGGCGCCCAGATAGGACAGCGTCAACAGGCTGCCGCCGCTGTCCATCAGCGGCAGAGCGCGCTGGGCGACGCCGGTGAAGGAGTAGGCCGAGATCGAGAGCGTGTCGCGGAAGTTGCTGCGGCTGGTGTCGACGTAGCGGCCCGTCAGCTCGTTCTTGTCCGAGTAGGCGATCGCGTGGACGACGAAGTCCAGCCCGCCCCAGCGCTCGCGCACGGCTTCGAACGCGGCGTCCAGGTCGGCGTCGTTGCCGACGTCGCACTTGATGAGAAAATCGCTGCCCACGGACTCGGCGAGGGGCTTCACGCGTTTGGCAAAGCCGTCGGCCTGGTAGGTGAACGCGAGTTCCGCGCCGTGCTGCGCGGCGGCACGCGCCACGCCCCAGGCGATCGACTTGTCGTTGGCCACGCCCATGATGAGGCCACGCCGGCCGGCGAGCAGTCCTCCGGTCATCCTCGGATCGTCCTTCCTTTGCGGGCCGCCTGGGTCGGTCGGCGGCGGCGTGTCAGTCCTCGAAGCGACGGAACGCCAGCGTGCAGTTGGTGCCGCCGAACCCGAAGCTGTTGGTGATCGCACAGCGCAGGCCGGCATTGTCCCGGCGTTCGGTGACGATGGGCATGTCCCCGGCGTCCGGGTCCAGCTCGTCAATGTTGATGGACGGCGCGATGAAGTCGTCCGTCAGCATCAACAGGGTATAGATGGTTTCGTGCACCCCGGCCGCCCCTTGGGCGTGACCGGTCTGCGATTTCGTGGAGGTCACCGCGGGCGGGCGCTCGCCGAAGACCTCGCGGATGGCGTTCAGCTCGGTGATGTCGCCCGCGGGCGTCGAGGTGCCGTGCGCGTTGACGTAGTCGACCGGCGCGTCGCCCACGCCCTGCAGCGCCAGGCGCATGCAGCGCGCCGCGCCCTCGCCCGAGGGGGCCACCATGTCGTCCCCGTCGGAGGTCGCGCCGTAGCCCACCAGCTCGGCGTAGATGGGCGCGCCGCGGGCCTTCGCCGTCTCCAGCTCCTCCAGCACGACGACGCCGCCGCCGCCCGTGATGACGAAGCCGTCGCGGTTGGCGTCGTAGGGGCGCGAGGCGCGCGCGGGGTCGTCGTTGTACTTCGTGGACAGCGCGCCCATGGCATCGAACAGCATGGACAGCGTCCAGTGCAGCTCCTCGCCGCCGCCGGCAAAGATGCGGTCCTGCTTGCCCATCTGGATCAGCTCGGCGGCGTTGCCGATGCAGTGGCCGCTGGTCGAGCATGCCGAGGAGATGGTGTAGCTGTGGCCCTTGATGCCGAAGGCCGTCGCCATGTTCGCGGAATTCGTGGAGGACATGCAACGCGGCACCATGTAGGGGCCGATGCGCTTGATCCCCTTCTCGCGCGCGATGTCGGCGGCCTGCACCTGATTGGAGGTGGAGGGACCGCCCGAGCCCACGATGCAGCCCGTGCGCTCGTTGGACACCTCGTCGCCGCTGAGCCCCGCGTCCGCGATGGCCTGATTCATGGCGACGTGGTTGTAGGCGGCGCCGTCGCCCATGAAGCGGCGCAGCTTGCGGTCAACGTGCGCGTCCAGGTCCAGGTCGATGGCACCCTGCACCTGGCTGCGGAAGCCGCGCTCGGCGTGCTCCGGCGCATGCACGATGCCGGACCGTCCTGCCCGCAGGGATTCCCGCACTTCGTCGGCATTGGTGCCGATGCTGGAGACGATCCCCAGCCCGGTGACCACAACCCGTCGCATGCCAGACCTCATCGGCTCGCCGATCGTGCTCGAACTTGACCGGGCAGCCCCGCCGGGGCGCCCTTATGCCCCCTGGGCCTGCGCGTTGGGGTCGGTGAACAGCCCTACCCGCAGATCCTTGGCATTGTAGGCTTCGCGGCCGTCGACCTCCATCAGCCCGTCGGCAATGCCCATGACGAGCTTGCGCGACATCACGCGCTTGAGGTTGAGGCGGTAGACCACCTTCTTCGCGGTGGGCAGCACCTGATCGGCCATCTTCACCTCGCCCACGCCGAGCGCGCGGCCACGACCCGGCGCCCCGGTCCAGCCCAGGAAGAACCCGAGCAGCTGCCACAGGGCGTCCAGCCCCAACGCGCCCGGCATGACCGGGTCATCCTCGAAGTGGCAGGAAAAGAACCAGAGGTCGGGCTTGATATCCAGCGAGGCGACCACTTCGCCCTTGCCGTTCTCGCCGCCGTCCTCGACGATTCGGTCGATGCGGTCGAACATCAGCATCGGCGGGAGCGGAAGCCGGGCATTCCCCGGCCCGAACAACTCGCCGTGCGCGCACCGGAGCAGGTCTTCGTATTCGTAGCTGTTCTTGCGCTCGGTCACCGGCAGGTCCAATCCCGCTATGCTCGCTGTTCGGGCGCGTTTCGGATCGGGCGCGCCCGCGTGGGTGCAACCTCGGGGACGGGCTTGCGTTCCGATACGGCCCGCCGTTGGGGACGGCCCCTCGAGGTGTGACTGGGACAGTCATCGTCGCCGCCGCTGGCCGGGCACCGACCAGCGCGCCCGGACCCTAACACAAGCGAGCCGCCACGCGGCAAGCGTCCGCATCACCCCTTATCAAGCCCTGGCACAGGCTCTATATCGAGAAGGGCTCGGGTTCCCGCGCCGATCGGCGTGCGTGCGCATCCGGGCCGGACACGATCAGGCGGGGCGACGGCGACGCCATGACGGACCAGCAGCACCACCAGGACCTCGTGGAGCGTGTGCGCCAGGCCGGACTGCGGCCCACGCGTCAGCGCGTCGCGCTGGCCCGGCTGCTCTTCGGCCACGGCTCGGCGCGTCACGTCACCGCGGAACAGCTGCACAGCGAGGCCAAGGCCGCGGCCATGCCGGTGTCGCTGGCGACCGTCTACAACGCCCTCAACCAGTTCACCGAAGCCGGCCTGCTGCGCGAGGTCGTCGTCGAGCCGGGGCGCTCCTACTTCGACACCAACACCGACCCGCACCACCATTTCTACTTCGAGACCAGCGGCCAGTTGCAGGACATCCCCGCGCACGAGGTCGAGTTGGCGCGCACGCCCGAGGCGCCGGCGGGCACGCACGTCGACCGCGTCGAGGTGATGATTCGCGTGCGCGAGGACGGCTGAGGCTCGCTTACGCCGCAACCTCGTGCGCGAACGCCGCGAGCGCTGCGGCGGCATCCGCCCAATTAGCCTGCTGCGTCGCCGCCGCCGATTTGCGCGGCACGAAGTGGTGGTCGCCGTCCCGCTCCCAGCGCAGCCGCACGCTTTCCGCAAGCGAATAGCCCGCCACCTCGCCCGGCGTGCCGAAGGCGTCGCGCTCGCCCTGCACGATGAGCACGGGCGTCGCGATGGCCTGGAGATGCTCAATGCGCAGATTGGCGGGCTTGCCCGGCGGGTGGAAGGGATAGCCCAGCGCCGCCGCGCCCGCGACCGGCGCCCCCTCGCCTTCCAGATCGGCGGCCAGCCGCGTCGCCATGCGCCCGCCCATGGACTTGCCCGCCAGCACGACCCGCTCGCGCGGGCCCAGCGCATCCAAAACCGCGCGGAAGGTCGCGAGCAGCGTGGCCTCCTTGTCCGGCGGCCGGCGACCGCCTTCGCGGCGCATGCGCGCCATGTAGGGGAATTCGAAGCGTGCCACGCGCACGCCGTCGGCGGCCACGCCTTGCGCCATGGCGGTCATGAAGGGGCTGTCGTGCCCGACGCCGGCGCCGTGAGCGAGCGCCACCGTCACCGGCGCATCGGTCGGGCCGTCGACGATCAGGTCAGGCGTTTCCGTCATCCCGCCACCTTTCGCTGCCAACGAATGCTTAACCCTCGCCGCGCGAGTCTGCCAATCTCACCCCGATCGTTTGGGAGCGGTGTGCGGCCATGACCGACATCAAGCAGCGCGACCTCTCGCGCAAGCGCGACGAGGACCTCACCTCCGAGGAGCGCCAGGAGCTTCAGCGCCGGTTCGAGGAGTTCGCGCAGATGGTGCGCGAAAACGGCGCCGAGCGCATGGGCATCCAGGGCCGGCCCACGAGCCAGAAAAAGGTGAAGAAGTGGGACCCCACCAGCATGGCCAAGCAGATGGGCGGGAAGAAGCGAAGCCAGTAACGCCACATGCGGGCCGGTTCCGCCGGCCCGACGGCGTGCCCGTGCTGGCTCGGCGCCTGGGAGAAGGCCGCGCGTGGCATGTACGCCACGGTTGCACATCTCCTGCCCGTCAAGCGTGAGAAACCAGTTGCGGTATACGAAAGGTGTTGCCATGCTCCGCCTGCGGAAAGGAGCCGTGGGCGATGGCGTTGCAAGTACAGGATTCGCTGGATATCCGCATCGGGGAAAAGATTCGGGCCCGCCGCCACGTGCTGGGCATGTCCCAGTCCGAGCTGGGGCGGCAACTGGGCGTGACGCACCAGCAGATCAACAAGTACGAAAACGGCGACAGTCACATCCGCGCCCGGACACTGTACCGGCTTGCCCGCATCCTGGGCGTCGACCCCGGGCATTTCTTTGAGGGGCTGGACGACGACACCGGCAGCGACACGGCGGTCGGCGTCAATCAGGCCAGCATCGAAACCGTGTGCCGCCGGGATACCCTGGAACTGGTGCGGCTCTACCTGTCGTTGCCGGACAAGAAAAGCCAGCGCGCGTTCCTGCAACTGGGCCGCGCGGTTTCGAACGCGTCCGAAACGCTCCGGACCCCGGTAACCGATTTGCCCACCGACGGCGGGTAGCCCCGCGCCGGTTCGCCCGCGTGCCGGCCGTGTTCGCGTTCGCCCTGGACGATGGAGTCGAACGCCCGCTCGGCGCTTTCCTGGTCGAGCCCGGCTCGCATCAGCGAGGCCACGGCTTCGCTGCGGGACACCCGGCCACCTGCGGCCGCACCGCGCTGGGGGCTCTTCCACCCTCGCGACCCATTCTGCGGCTTGGACATGAGCACTCCCCCTTTTGAAGAAGAAAAGGGGAGCGTGGACCGCGCGTCGGCGTCAAGCCCACACATTTTACGCGGTTTCCGGGCGTCGGGAACGGACCGCGGCAAACCCGGCATCAAGCCGCACATTCAGCCGGCGCGCACGTGCCGCCGGTCGCGAAGGCGTGATTGTTCGGAAAACTGGATACGAAAAAGAAAAGTTGGCCCGCCGGGGAGGACTCGAACCCCCAACCTTCTGATCCGTAGTCAGACGCTCTATCCGATTGAGCTACCGGCGGGCATGCCCCGTGTCGGGACGGCGCGGACGCTAAGGCGGCGCTCCGCGCTGTGCAACCCCTTTTTCCGCGGCATCGTGACGGCTCCCGATGGGGCCTTGTCGTGGGCCCTGATCGGGCCGTGCGATGCGCCGCGTGCGGGTCGCCATGGCGGCGGCCGGGCTGTACCGGTGCCGCGCTGTTCCGGGCATTTAGGACGTATGCGCCTGGAACGCAAGCCCGATTCCGCACGGGGCGCGTCCGGCCTACCTTGTGCGCGGGAATCCGTTCGCGTAGGATCGGCGCTCGCAGTACGGGGGGACGGGCGCGGCGCGCCCCAATGGATTCCAACACCGCCACAGCGCCGGCCCGTGTACGGCAACGACGCGGCAACGGCGGGATCAACATGCGCATGATCGGACGTTCGGTGGCCCTGGCCGCCACCGTCGCCCTACTCGGAAGCTGCACAGGGGACGATCCCCTGATGCGCAGCCAGCCGGACACCGCGGGCGGCGGAACCCAACAGCAGCAGGACGCGCGCCAAGACACCGCGCAGCAGGCGTCCAGCCAGTCCCAACAGGATACCTCGGAGAAGCAGACGGCCCAGACCGGCGACGCGGACGTGCCGGAAGGGCAGATGCCCGGGCTGGGCACCACGCGCTTCAAGCCCGAGCCGCTGCCGGACTTCGAGCCCACCGACACCTTCGTCGGCGAAAAGGTTCAGCAGTTCCGCAAGGACCTTGGCAAGCTGAAGAACAACGTCGGCCAACAGAACGCCCAGCTGCAGGATCTGCGCGCCAAGGCGCGCCAGGCGGCGCGGCGCTACCACGGGCTCGTGGCCGACATCCAGGCGCAGCTTCAAACGGGCACGACACCCGGCAACCCGCGGCTGGTGAAGAAGTGGAACCAGGCCCAGGCGGAGCTGGAGCGTGTGGATCAGGTCGTCAAACGCATGAACGAGCTGTCCAATCAGGTGTCCAGCACCTCGGCGCTCGCGGGCTTCCTGTTGCAGAGCATCTCCTCGTCCTACGGGCTCTCGGGGGCGGTCGAGGCCGACCACGCGCACCTGCGCGCGCTGGAGGATTCGGCCAACCAGACGATGGTGCTGGTGGACCGCCTGCTGAACGAGCTCTCCAAGGACGTCTCGCGCCAGAACAGCTACCTCTCGCGCGAGCGGCGCAATCTCTCGATGCTTTCGCTGGCCATCAAGAACGGCGAGTTCTACGGCCAGAGCCTCGCCAACCGGGCCGACGTCCAGCCGGCCGCGCCGGACGGCCGCGCCACCGGGGACGTGGACATCTCGGGCCGCGAGCCGCTGGTGGTGATCCGCTTCGACAGCGAGGAGGTCGAGTACCAGCAGCCGCTCTACAACGCCGTGCAGCGGGCGCTGGACAACAACGCCAAGGCCACCTTCCAGGTCGTCGCGGTCGCGCCGCAGTCGGATCAGCGGGCGAAAACGGCCCTCAACCGCTCGCAGTCGCGCCAGCACGCCGAGGACGTGCTGCGCTCGCTGAACGAGATGGGACTGCCGCCCAATCGCGTGTCCCTGGCGGCGACGACGAGCCAGCAGGCCGAGGTCAACCAGGTGCACATCTACCTGGAGTGACGCCCGGGACGCCTCGACACAGCGAGCCCCGGCCGGTTCCGCCGGCCGGGGCTTCGTCGTTGCTGCCGGCGCGGGTCCTGCCCTACACCGTCCGGCATCATGCCCGGCATCCGGGCGCCCCAGGCATCAGACGAGCGACGGCGCGATGGGCGATCACCGCAAAAATTTCCCCGTTTCCTGGGAAGAGCTGCACCGCGACGGCAAGGCGCTGGCCTGGCGGCTTCTGGAGCACGGCCGGTGGGACGGCGTGGTCGCGATCACGCGTGGCGGCATGGTGCCCGCGGCCGTGGTGGCGCGGGAGCTGGAAATCCGTGTGATCGACACGCTGTGCCTGGCCAGCTACGTCGACGACCGCCAGGGCGAGCTGGAGGTGCTCAAGACCGCGAGCGCGGCCAGCACCGACGGCAGCGGCTGGGTGATCGTCGACGATCTGGTGGACACCGGCGCCACGGCGGACAAGGCGCGCGAGCTGCTGCCCAAGGCGCATCTGGCGACGATCTTCGCCAAGCCGCTGGGCCGGCCGACGGTGGACACCTTCATCACCGAGGTCAGCCAGGACACCTGGATCCTCTTCCCCTGGGACACCGAGCCCCAGGCCGTGGCGCCCATCGCCCGCACCGGCGGCCGCCCCAGGTAAGGGCGCCGATCAGCCGCCGTCCGGCAGCGTCCCGAAAAATCCGCGCATCGCCCGCGCCGTGGCGCCCGGCGCGTCCTCCGGGGTGAAGTGCCCAGCGCCGGGCAGGTACACCAACTCCGAGCCCGGAATCGCGGCGTGGAGGCGCTCCGCGTGGTCGACCCGGTTGAGCCAGGTGTCCTCCTCGCCCCAGATCAGGCGCACCGGCCGGTCGAGGGCCGCGTAGCGGAGTTCCAACTCGTCGGTGTAGCACTCGTCGAGCTGCCGCATCTGGCGGTAGAAGGCCGCGCGGCCCTGCTCGCCCAGCCAGGGTGCCATGTAGCGCTCCAGCACCTCCGGTGCCGCTGGCCGGTGCATGGCCGAGGCGATGTAGTCGCGCAGGATGCCGCGTTGGGCGAAGTCGGGCAGGCCGGCGAAGGCGGCGAAATCGTTCAGGCGCACGTGGCGCGACAGCCCGGTGCCCCAGCGGCCGCCGCCGCGCGGCCGCACGCCGAGCGTGTCCAGCAGCGCCAAGCCGGCGACGTCCACGCCCTCGATCAGGTGCGCGCGCAGGACGATCGTGCCGCCGATGTCGTGACCCGCGATCAGGGGGCGATCCAGGCCCCAGTGATCCACGAGTTCCGCCAGCACGCGGCCCTGCATGCCGATGGACACGTCCTGGTCCGCGAACTGCGCGGACTGGCCGTAGCCCGGCAGGTCGTAGACGTGGACGCGGTGGAAGGGCGCCAGCTCGCGCACGACGTGGCGCCAGAGGAAGGCCGAGGTCGGCGTGCCGTGAACGAGAATCAGGGGTGCGCCCTCGCCCACGACGGTGTAGCGCACGGGGCCGGCGCTGGTTTCGGCGGTGCGGTCGAGCACGGGATCGGTCATGGCGGTCGCCTCCGGTTGCGTGGTCCGCGGTTCGCCCGTGCAGAAAACACCGCGCGGGGCCGGGCGCGGAAACGATCTCGACGCCCGCGGCCATGAACGCTATTCAGGTCGCATGGAGCTGCCGCCCTTCGCCGCCCTGCGCGCCTTCGAGGCCGCCGCGCGCCTGGAAAGCTTCCGCGCCGCCGCGACCGAGCTGCGCCTGAGCGAATCCGCCATCAGCCACCAAGTAAAGAAGCTGGAGCGCCACCTGGGCGTGACGCTCTTCCTGCGCCGCGACCGGCGGCTCACGGTGACGGCGGCGGGCCGCCAGTACCAGGCGGAGCTGGGCGAGGCGATCGCCGGGATGCGGGCTGCCACCCGCCGCGTCACCGCCCGCGCCACCGGCCGGCTGACACTGAGCATCCCGCCCAGTTTCGCCGGCCGCTGGCTGGTGCCGCGCCTGCCCGCCTTTCAGACCGAGCACCCAGGGATCGCGCTGCACCTGGAAACCTCGGCGCGGGTCACAGATTTCAGCCGCGACGCCGTGGACGCCGCCGTCCGCATGGCGCCCGACGTGGATGCGCACCTGCACGCTGACCGCCTGTGGCCGGAAACCCTGGCGCCCGTGGCCGGGCCCTCGCTGCGGGAACGCTTCCCCGAGCCGGCCGACGCCGCCGCCATCGCCCGCGGGCCGCTGCTGGCGAACAGCCTGCACCCCGGCGAATGGGCGTGGTGGGCGCGCACGCACGGCCTGGACCCGGCGGCGCTGCCGGTGCCGACGGCGCTGGATTCCAGCGAATCCGTCCTGCGCGCGAGCACGGCGGGCATGGGCGTCGGTCTGGGCCGCCGGCCGCTGGTGGACGACGGCCTGGCGGACGGCAGCCTGATCCGGCTCGGCGAGGCGATCGCGACGGGCGCGGTCTACTGGTTCGTCGCGCCCCCGCACACGGTCACGAGCCCGGCGGTGGACGCCTTCCGGCGCTGGCTGCTGCGGCAGGTGCGGGCGGGCGGTTAACCGGCGTCGCCAACAGCAATGTTGTCGATGAGGCGCACGGGGCCAAGCCACGCCGCCGCCAGCAGGCGCGCCGGGCGGTCGGCGCGGGCGAGCGGGGTGAGGTCGCGGGCGTCGCACAGCGCGAGGTAATCGACCGCGTCGAACCCGGCATTGAGCAGGGTGCGCCGGCCCCCGTCCAGCACCGCGTCGGCATCCGCCGTTCCATCCGCGAGCCGCGCCGCGCTGTCCCGCAGCACGCGGGCGAGCGTGGGCGCGACAGCGCGCTGGTCCGCCGTCAGCCGCTGGTTGCGCGAGGACAGCGCCAGGCCGTCGCCCTCGCGCACGATGGGAACGCCCTCGATGGTCACGGGAATGTCCAGATCGCGCGCCAGCCGCCGCACGGTGACGAGCTGCTGGTAGTCCTTCTCGCCGAAGAAGGCGCGGTCGGGCAGGCTTTGCAGCAGCAGCTTGGTGACCACCGTGGTGACGCCGTCGAAGTGGCCGGGGCGGTGCGCGCCTTCGAGGCTGTCAGTCACCCCGCCGACGCAGACGGTGGTGGCGAAGCCGTCCGGGTACATCTCCGCGCCCGAGGGGGCGAAGAGCAGGTCCGCGCCGGCCTCGTCCAGCAGGCGCGCGTCGCGGCCCTCGTCGCGCGGGTAGTGGGTCAGGTCGTCGGGGCGGTCGAACTGCTTGGGATTGACGAAGAGCGTCGCCACCACGCGGTCGCACTGCCGGCGCGCCGCCTCCACCAGGGCCAGATGGCCGGCGTGCAGCGCGCCCATCGTGGGCACCAGGCCCACGCTTTCGCCGCGCCGGCGATAGGCGGCCACGTGCTCGCGCAGCGCCGCGACCGTGCGCGCCACGGCCAGGGTTTCCACCGCGTCGGTCGTCATCCGGCCCCGCCCGCTGCCTGTCTGGCCTTGTAGACGTTGCCCTCGCCGGGGAACGCGCGCTCGCGCACGTCGCGGGCATAGCGCGCCGCCGCGTCGTCGATCGTGCCGCCGATCTCCGCGTAGCGGTGGACGAAGCTGGGCGAACTCGGACTGAGCCCGACCAGATCGTCCGTCACCAGGATCTGCCCGTCGCAGCGAGCGGAGGCGCCGATGCCGATGGTGGGCACCGCCACCTCTTCGGTGATTTCGGCGGCGACGGATTCCACCACGCCCTCGACGACGATGGCGAAGGCCCCGGCGTCGGCGATGGCGCGCGCGTCGGCCATGATGGCCTCGGCGGCCTCCTGGCTGCGGCCCTGGGCGCGGAAGCCGCCCTGGGTGTGGACCGCCTGGGGCTGCAGGCCGACGTGGCCCAGAACGGGGATGCCGCGCGCCGTGAGGAAGGCGACGGTCTCCGCCATCTCGCGCCCGCCTTCCAGCTTCACGGCATGGCAGCCGCTTTCCGCCAGCACGCGGGCGGCACTGCGGAACGCCTGCTCAGGCGATTCCTGATAGGTGCCGAAGGGCAGGTCCACGACCACGCAGGCGCGCTCGCTGGACCGCACCACGGCCGCCCCGTGGGCGACCATCGTGTCCAGCGACACGGCCAGCGTCGTCTCCAGCCCGTAGACCACCATGCCCACGGAATCGCCCACGAGCAGGAGGTCCACGTGCGGGTCCAGCAGCCGCGCCACGGGGGCCGTGTAGGCCGTCAGGCACACCAGCGGCGTGCCGCCCTTGCGCGCGCGCACGTCGCGAGTCGTCACCGCGTTCACGGGGATGCCCTCCCGCCGTCCATCACGCCCTCGACTCCATTTTTACGCCCGAAAATGCTGCAGCGCAAACACGGCCGAATCACACCCCTTCGGCCATGTTTGCCAGGGCGTTGAGGTCGCGCACCTCGACGCGGCCCCCGTTGTGCAGCGCGATGATTCCGTCCTTGCGAAGGCGGGAGAAGGTGCGACTGACGGTTTCCATCGTCAGCCCCAGGAAGTCGCCCAGGTCGGCGCGGCTCATGGGCAGGTGCACCGGATCGGCGGACAGCCCGCGCGCCGCGGCGCGCTGCCGGAAGCCGACGAGGAAGGAGGCGATCTTTTCCTTCGCCGTCTTGCGGCCGAGCAGCAGCATCTGTTCGTGGGCGGTGGCGATCTCGTGGCTCGCCATCGAGAGCAGGCGGCGCTCCATCTTGGGGTAGGCTTCCAGCAGACGCTCCAGGCGCTCGCGTTCGAAGCTGCACAGGCGGGCCTGGGTCAGCCCCTCGACGCTGTAGGCGTAGCAGCCCTCGTCGGCCAGCCCCAGCACGTCGCCCACGATCATGAAGCCGGTGATCTGCCGGCGCCCGTCGGGCAGCAGCTTGTAGGTCTTGAGCATGCCGCTGCTGACGGTGAACACGCGGCGCGCCGGCTCGCCGGCGTCGAAGAGCAGTTCGTCGGGCGCCAGGTCGACGCGGTCCGCGATCGCCGCGACGGAGCTCAGCTCCTCCGGTTGCAGCGGCGCGCAGATGGTCAAATGGCGGATGGAGCAGTGATGGCAGCCCGCGCCCTCGGGGGCGGGATCGCGCGGGCGCTCCTGCAGCGCCGCCGTCGCCGTGGCCACGTCCAGCATCGACTCTCTCCCTCGGGCCGCGCGGTCCCGAGCGGGGGCGGGGCGCGCCCGTGCGGCGCGGCTCGACCGCGAAACCCGATCCCGCCGGGTGACACACGCTAGGGTACCTGCCACGCGCACGTCTATAATGAGTCGCCCGTTCGCAGCGTTTTCGCACCCGAGCGCCGGCCACCGGGGCTTGCACGCGCCCGCGTCTCATCGGACCCTCGCCGCTCCGACCACCGACCCGGAGCCTTCCGGCATGCGCCGTTCGGCCGCCTGTCTCGCCGCCGCGCTGCTCGCGCTCACCGGCTGCGCCGGCACCGCGCCCGAGGACGATCCCGCCGGCGAGCCTGAAACGCCGGCCCTCTACGAGCTGGCGGACAAGCGCACCGCCGCCAGCGACACCGCCATGGTGACGGCGGCGCATCCGCTGGCCGCGCGCGCCGGGCGCGAGATCCTGCAAGCCGGCGGCTCCGCCACGGACGCGGCGATCGCGGTGCAAATGGTGCTCGGCCTCGTGGAGCCGCAGTCGAGCGGCCTGGGCGGCGGCGCCTTCATGCTGCGCTACGACGGCGCGCGCAAGACGATCGCCACCTACGACGGCCGCGAGGAAGCGCCCGAGGCCGCCACGCCCGACCTCTTCCTCAAGCCGGACGGCGAACCCATGAACTTCTGGACCGCCGTGCTCTCCGGCAAGTCCGTGGGGGTGCCGGGCTTGGTGCGCATGCTGGAGCGCGCGCACGAGAAGCACGGCGAGCTGCCCTGGAAGCGCCTCTTCCAGCCCGCCATCCGCCTGGCGCGCGAGGGCTTTCCGGTCAGCCCACGCCTGCACACGCTGCTCGCCGAAGACGACGATCTGGCGGACGACCCGGCGGCGCGCGAGCTGTTCTACCGGGCCGACGGATCGCCCCTGCCGGTCGGCCACACGCTCACCAACCCGGCCTACGCGCGCACCCTGGAAACCATCGCCGAGCGCGGCGCCGACGCCTTTTACGAGGGCGAAATCGCCGACGCCATCGTGGACAAGGTGCGCGCGGCCGGCGGCAAGCTCCGGGAGTCGGACCTCGCCACCTACGAGGCCAAGGCCCGCAAGCCCGTCTGCCGCCGCTACCGCGGGGAGATCGTCTGCGGCCACCGCCCGCCCACCAGCGGCGGCGTCACCGTGTTGCAGATCCTGGGCATCCTGCAGACCGTCGACCCGGCAACGCTGACGGCCTCCACCGCCGATCTGGTCCACCACGTGGCCGAGGCCTCGCGCCTCGCCTTCGCCGACCGCAACCGCTACCTGGGCGACCCGGCGTTCGTGGACATCCCTCTGCCCCGGCTGGTGAGCGACCGCTACCTGATCCAGCGCGCGGCGAGCATCCGCCCCGATTCCAGCCTGGGCAAAGCCGAGCCGGGCCTGCTGACGCGCCGCGCCGCCCTGCCCGACACGCCCGGCGGGCGCTCCACCACGCACTATTCCATCGTGGACGCGGACGGCAACGCCGTGTCCATCACCAGCTCCATCGAGCAGGCCTTCGGCTCGCACCGCATGGTCCGGGGCTTCCTGCTCAACAACCAGCTCACGGACTTTTCCTTCCAGCCCACGGTGGACGGGCGCCCCGTCGCCAACCGCGTGCAGCCCGGCAAGCGGCCCATGTCCTCGATGTCGCCGACGATGGTGCTCGACGACGACGCGGAGCTGCGCATGGCCCTGGGCTCGCCCGGCGGCCCCTTCATCATCGGCTTCGTCGCCCAGCGCATCGTCGGCGTGCTCGACCGGGGCCTCTCGCTGGCCGAGGCCATCCGCCAGCCCAGCTTCGTCAACCGCAACGGGCCCACGGAGCTTGAAAAGGGCACCGAGCTCGCCAAAATCGCCGACGCCCTGCGCGAGCGCGGCCACGAGGTCGAGCTTCGGGGGATGACCAGTGGCCTGCACGGCATCCGCGTCACCCCCGACGGCACCATCCACGGCGCCGCCGACCCGCGCCGCGAGGGCGTCGCGCTCGCCGTTCCCGCACCCGGAGACACCGAATGACCTCGCCCGCCAGCTCCCTCGCGGAGCGTCCCGTCGTCCGCCTGCGCGCCAACAACCCCAAGAAGCGCGCCAAGGTCGGCCACCCCTGGATCTTCGCCAACGAGATCCAGATGAACGCCGCCGCGAAGCAGATCCCGCCCGGCGAGGTGGTGCGCGTGGAAACCGAGCAGGGCAAGGCGCTCGGCACCTACGTCTTCAACAAGAAGCCGCTGATCTGCGCCCGCCTGCTCACCGTCGACGCCGACGCCCGCATCGACGCCGGCTTCTTCGCCGACCGCCTGCGCCGCGCCCGCGACCTGCGCGACCGCCTGATCGGGACGCCGCACTACCGCCTCGCCCACGCCGAGGCCGACGGCTTCCCCGGCGCCGTCATCGACCGCTTCGGCGACGTCTTCGTGGTGCAGATCAACACCGCGGGCATGGAGCGCCTGACGCCCGAGCTGCTGACCGCGATGGAGAGCGTCTTTTCCCCGCGCGCGATCGTGCTGCGCAACGACGGCGCCTCGCGCGAGCAGGAGGGGCTGCACCGCGAGGTCCGCATGGGCCTGGGCGAGCTGGATGGCCCCATCCCCGTGCTGGAAAACGGCGCCCACTTCCGCGCCGACCCGCGCGAGGGCCAAAAGACCGGCTGGTTCTTCGACCAGCGCGACAACCGCGCCTTCGTCGCCCAGCTCGCCAAGGGCTGCAGCGTCTACGACGCCTACTCCTACACCGGCGGCTTCGCCGTACAGGCGGCGCTGGGCGGCGCGGCCTCGGTGATCGCCGTCGACCGCTCCGAAACCGCGCTGGACAAGGCGCGCGAGGCGGCGGAGCTCAACGGCGTCGACGACCGCTTCTCCACGGTGGAAAGCGAGGTCTTCGCCGACCTGGAGGCCCGCCACAAGGCCGGGCAGACCTTCGACATCGTCGTCACCGACCCGCCCGCCTTCGTGAAGGCCAAGAAGGACTACTGGCAGGGCGTCAAAGCCTACCGCAAGCTGGCCCGCATGGCCGCGCGCCTCGTCGCCCCGCGCGGCATCCTGGTGTGCTGCTCCTGCTCCCACCACGTGGAAGCGCACACCTTCGGCGAACAAATCCGCCGCGGCCTGGAAGACGTGGGGCGCGGCGGCCGCATCCTCCGCTTCGCCGGCGCCGGCCCCGACCACCCCATCCACCCCTGGCTCCCCGAAACCGGCTACCTGAAATGCCAGGCCCTGACGCTGGACTAGCAATACAAGCGTATTGCATGCATCCGTCAGGCCAACGGACGCTAAACACAAGCGTGTTTAATCGCATCTGTCAGTCCAATGGACGCCTTCCAAACGCGATGTTTGAGTCCATCTTGGGAATCGTCGCCATCCGGACCGGCACTGATCCGCGGGCTCTATGCGCGCAATTGGGCGCGGATCATCGATTAAATTGCGGAAACTCGTAGGGCGGCATCGCCGCGCACCAGCGCGGCATGCCGCCGGAGCAGATTTCCCGACGTGCCGGCGCCTTGCACGCCTGACGGCGTGCGAAGGCGCCCTACTTACGCCGTTTCCGTGCCGTTCGGCCGAACGCGAACACCCGGCCCGTTGCCGTCGTCGGGCAGGAAGGTGGCGCCGGCCGCTTCCAGGGCTGCGCGAACGGCCGTGAGGCGCGAGACGGTCACGTCCTCGCCCCGCTCGATCCGTTGCAGCGTGGAGGGCGCGACCTGCGCCCGGTCCGCCGTCTCGCGAATCCCGAGCCCCAGGGCCGCCCGCGCCATTCGGCACTGCATACCGTTCATCAGACACTCAATACCGAAATAAGACCTATTTGTGTTGACACAGCACCGATCCGTCGTTATTGTGTACCGATCAGAGAGCACGACATACGGATCGGAGGCAAGGATGCGGGCTGGAACGCATCTGCGATGGGGCACGTGCGTGGCCGCGAGCGCGGTGCTCGGCTGCCTTTGGATGCGCTCGGCGCGGGCCAACGACGCGCGGCTGCTGGCCCTGGAGCGCAGCTTTCACGACCACCGCGCGGCGCTGTTGGACCGTATGGCGAGCGCGCCCGAGGACGATCCGCTCATCGACACCCACATGGAGCGCATGTTCGCGGCGGCGGACGCCATGCAACTCATCCCCGCCGACAGCCTGGCGGGCGTCGCCGCCAAGGCCCGCGTCACGGAATCCCACCGCCGCGACAACACCGAAAGCGACACCCTCTCCTGCCTCCAGGCCGACGCCCTGGACGAACTGCTCACCTTCACCGCGCCTCGCCACGCCGCGAAAACGCAGCGAACGGGCGAGTGATTTTCAATCACCGTCGACATGAGCTGTCGCGGGATACGCGCACAGCCGGATATCACGACGCCGGCAGGCGTCTGAAGAAAGCAAGCTTCATCGCCGCCCACTTCGATTGTAATACCAGCGGCTGTGGCGGTATATTGATTTTGGTATATGGCCTCATTCTGTCTTTCTCATAAAAGGAGAAAGGACCAACCCGCCGATGTCGCAGCTTCAGACGGAGATGAAGCGACTCAAACTTCACTCTTATAAGTCTATTTCCATGTCCACTGGTATAAAGACCTATCAGGCCTTCGACCGTGTACAACCTGAGGTGAGCGATCGAACCGCGCCGGGACACCGACGAACGTCCACGCCGGCAGGACAGCTCAGGCTAGCTTTCTTGCATCCGATCGTCTCGTGGACCAATATAGTGAGTTGAAAAAGGAGGCATTCCGTGACCCAGGCCACCAAGTTGAAACCGCATTCGCAGGTTGATCGGCAGACGCACTATCTGGTCGGTCGCGTGGCGACGGGGCACGCGAACCGCCGTGACGTGGCGGCGACGGTGCACGCCCCGGATGGAAGCAAGATCAAGGTGCTCGACCGCACCGTTCACGAGCGTGCGCTGGACGCCGTCAAAAACAAGACCGACAAGAAAACGAAGTAGCTGCCGGATTGCCCGAAACTGACGACGAAACGAGCTACAATCAGGCGTACGAAACCTTGGTCGGCGCTGACGACGACCTCGTCGGCATGCTCGCGTATGCGCTGTACAAACGCTCGAAGCGTCATTGGGTCATTCGTCACCGGCAGACGTATGGACGTGAACCGTCCGGGGAAGAATACCGAACATTTGTCGACGCCCAATTGGACCCGGATTCGGTCAAGCGTTTGCGCGATGACGCGACGAGCCTCCTCTACAGCTACGCGGAAAGTGTCGTAGAGTCCTATGACCCCCAAATCCGCCAAGAAGCGCTCGGCCAGGACGCCGTCAGGCGAGCCGAAGACGCCCACGCGGCGCTGAAAGATACGCTCGCCACGATGGCTTCCAAGGATACATTCTGGAAAAATTTGGCGATATCCGCGCTTGGTGCGTTTCTATACTCGGTCATCTTGGCGTTGATTGCTATTATCCTGCATTTCGTGGGGGTCTCGCTGATCGACATCGTGCCACCCGTTCAGCCCGGCGGCAGCGCCGCCTGATTCCGGATGTCGCAGTGGCGTGGACGCGACCGGCCGAAGCTGGCCGCACACACAATTCCCGCCAGCACGGAGAAATGGTCTCACGGTCATACGGTTTGGGCGTCACGCGAACCACCACAGAACACACTTCCCCAACGCCTACCGCCGGCCGATCTCGGCCCCACACCACCGCCCCGCGTTGCAGATGAGAGCGGGCTGAGTCAGCCTCCGCGCGGCGCGCGCCGGTGGGCGGCGCGGCATGCGATCACGACCGACCCCCAAGGAAAACCCGGAGACACCCCACGATGGCCGAGACGCAGGCACCCTGGACGCAGCCCATGCCCGAGGCGCAGTTCGCGCAGATGCGCGACATCCTGGCCGCGCCCAGCCCCATCGGGCTGGAGGGCGCGATGACCTACGGCGTGCTCAAGCCCTACTTCGAGTCCGTCGCCCGCCCCGGCTGGCACGTTCACCAGTTCACGGGTCACGCCGGCATCGTGTTGGACAGCCATCCGGGCGAGACGGACCGCTTCACCGTCATGGTCGTCGGCCACGCCGACAAGATCCGCATGCAGGTCCGCAGCATCGGCGACGACGGCAAGATCTGGATCAACAGCGATTCCTTCATGCCGACGACCCTGATCGGGCACGAGGTCGCGATCTTCAGCGAGAACCCGGACGCCCCCGGCGACTACCGCCGCATCGAGGGCGGCACCGTCGAGGCCGTGGGCGCCATCCACTTCGCCGACCAGGCCGTGCGCAGCGGCGAGAAGGGCATCAAGAAGGAACAGCTCTACGTCGAGCTGCAGATCCACGGCGAGAACAAGAAGCAGCAGGTCGAAAACCTGGGCGTGCGCCCCGGCGATTCCATCCTGCTCAACCGCCCCATCCGCCACGGCTTCAGCCCCGACACCTTCTACGGCGCCTACCTGGACAACGGCCTGGGCTGCTTCGTCACCGCCGAGGCCGCGCGCCTCACCGCCGAGGCCGGCGCGCCGGAGAAGGTGCGCACCCTCTTCGCCATCGCCAGCTACGAGGAAATCGGCCGCATGGGCAGCCGCGTGCTGGCCGGTGAGCTGAAGCCGGACGCGCTGATCGCCGTGGACGTCAACCACGACTACGCCGCCGCCCCCGGCATCGGCGACCGCAAGCCCAACCCGCTCAAGATGAGCGAGGGCTTCACGCTGTCCGTCGGCTCCATCGCCAGCGAGCAGCTCAACGCCGTGATCGAGAGCGAGGCGCGCGCCCACGACATCCCCATGCAGCGCGACGTCTGCGGCGCCGACACCGGCACCGACGGCATGGCCGGCGTGCTGGGCGCGGTCGACTGCGCCGCGACCTCGATCGGCATGCCCATCCGCAACATGCACACCATCTCGGAATCCGGGCACACCGGCGACGTGCTGGCGGCCACCCACGGCGTCGCCAAGGCCATTCAGGCCCTCGACCGCCGCGACGACGGCAACGGCAAGCTGCGCCGCGAGTTCCGGAACAACCACCCGCGCCTCGACCGGGCCGAACCGCTCCAGCACCAGGGCGGCGAGAAGCCCAAGGACGAGTCCGAGTAACCCCGACCAGCTCTCAGGTCGTCGGCTTCGGATCGGTCCGTGGTCGCGGCATCGCCGATTGGGTTCTTTCTCCTTCAGGAGAAAGACAGAATGAGGCCATGAAACCTTTCGGGTTCACCGCGTACAGCGAGGGCAGACGCCTGCTCGCTGTACGCGCCCCGCCCCGGAAACACGGACCTCCGCGCACCGCAATCGAGTAGGGGGGAGCCTTACGGCGCCCCCCTCTCACACCACCGGGCATACGCGTCTCGTACCACGGCGGTTATCGGTCGTGGTGACCGCCTTGTAATGGGCGACCAGGGCCTTGAGGCCGCGCTGGTCGAACCAAGCCTGGGACAGAGCGTGGGCGGCTTGCGGCGTGTTGGCCAGCGGCCACCAGCCGCGGCCTGACCCGGCCAGCTTGCGGGCCGTGGGCCGGGATACGCCATTGCGGGTCAGCAGGCTGCGCAGGCCCGACGGCGTTTTGGCCTGCTTCAGCCGGAAACACCGCAGGCGCCGGCGGAGCCATTGGTCGAGGGCCGTCAGGGCTTGCTTGGCCCGAGCGTGCCGGAAGTATCGCACCCAGCCCGTGGTGAACGCGTTCACCTCCGCGATCACGTGGCTGAGCGGCACGCCCCGCCGCCGGCTGGTGATCGCCCGGAGCCGGGCCGTGGCCCGGCGGTAGGCCTCCGGGGAGATCCCCAGCCCGCCGTCGCGATGCAGGCGATAGCCCAGGAACTGCCGGTGCTGCACCGGCGCTACCGCACTCTTCGCCCGGTTGACCCGGAGCCGGAGCCGGCGCTCCAGGAACGCCGAAATCGACGCCATCACGCGCTCGCCGGCCGCCTGGGACTGGACGTAGATATTACAGTCGTCGGCGTACCGGCAGAACCGGTGGCCCCGCCGCTCAAGCTCCTTGTCCAGGTCATCGAGCAGGAGATTCGCCATCAGCGGCGAGAGCGGACCGCCTTGCGGGGTCCCCTCGTAGCGCGGGGTGTGACAGCCCTGGGCCAGCATCCCGGCCTGCAGAAAGCGTCGGACAAGTCTCAGCAGGCGCCGGTCGGCGACGTGCCGGGCCAGACGCGCCATCAGCACGTCGTGGTTCACCCGGTCGAAGAACTTCTCCAGATCGAGGTCCACGACGATGGTCGCGCCCACCGCGACGTGATCGCCCGCCGCCAGCACCGCCTGATGGGCGTTGCGCCCGGGCCGGAACCCGTAACTCGAGTCCGAGAAGGTCGGGTCGAGCTTGGGCTCCAGCACCTGGACGATCGCCTGTTGAACCAGGCGGTCGACGGCCGTCGGGATGCCCAGTTGCCGGGTCCCGCCGCCCGGTTTCGGGAGCGTGACCCCGCGAATGGCGGCCGGCTGGTACGTCCCGTCCAACAGGGCCGTGACCAGCCAGTCCCGATGCTCGGCGATCCAGGCCCTGAGCGCGCTGACGGGCATGCCGTCGACGCCTGCGGCGCCCTTGTTCGCCTTCACCCGCTTGTAGGCCTGGTTGAGGTTCGCCGGGTCGGCGACCTCCTCCATCACAAAGGTCGGCAAGGCTCGGGGCTCGGCCCGTGCCGCGACCGCTTGCGGCGCCTCCCGCGTGCCAGCTTCGCTGCCGGCGTTGCCGGCCTCGGGGTGGCGGGCTGGGCCCATATCCGACGCATCGAAGAACCGGAACTGGGCTGGGGCCGCTTGCTGCCGCGCTACGGTCATCGAACGGGCCAGTCTGCTCCTTGGCGACCGACTTCGGTCCTTCGGCAGGGCGGAAAGCCCGGCCTACTATGACCTCGGCTGACTTCTCCCGGTCCGTCGGAAACCGTCGCCGGCCTCCTGCCCCGGCTCGCCCGGGGAAACCGGGAGACCTCCCAGGGTAAGACACTGATCCTTCGTGCGGTCGCCGCCGGATTTACCGCCGCGCGTTCCGGGTGGCTATCGGGCGTCCCCGTATTCGGCCGGGTTACCCACCCGCAGCGGCCTCGTATCCGGTTCCTGTACGTCGGCCCCGCACTTTGCCTCCAGCTTCCTCCCCACGCCGCCTCGCGACGACGCAGTTGCCTTCGGCTATCGCTTCCCGCCACCAGGGCCACGAAGAGGACTTTCACCTCCAAGATCAGCGCCATGCCTGGCACACCGAAAAACGGGGCGCCCGTCGGCCGGGCGCCCCGTTGCGTTTGAAGCCTTCCCGCGTCCCGAGCCGCGTTAGAGCGTCGTGCGTAAAATCGTGTTTGCCGAGAAAGCTGGAAACCTCGCGCTTGGTTCCAGTTTTTCGTGTGCGAGCAGTTTCAGCGCCTGCGGCGCTCACCGGCCTGTCGGCCGCTTCACGCACGAGCAAGCGGAATCACGCCGGGATGGCCAGGGCGGTGTGGGCGTAACACCCCGAAGAAGCTGATTCCGCTTTACGGCGATCTGCTCTAGGCGGCGTGGCTGGCCGCGGATTCCGTGAGGATGGCGTAGATCGCGTCGGCGCTTTCGCTGCCGCGCAGCTTTTCGCACACCGTGCGGTCGCGCAGCAGGCGGGAGATGCGCGCCAGCGCCTTGAGGTGATCGGCCCCGGCCCCTTCCGGTGCCAGCAGCACGCAGATCAGGTCCACGGGCTGTTCGTCGATGGCGTCGAAGTCGATCGGGTTTTCCAGACGCGCGAAGAGCGCGTGCAGGCGGTCCAGATCGCTCAGCTTCCCGTGGGGAATGGCGATGCCGTTGCCCACACCCGTGGTGCCCAGGCGTTCCCGTTCCACCAGGACCTCGAAGATCTGCCGTTCGGGCAGCTCCGTCAGCCGGGCGGCACGCCGGGACAGCTCCTGAAGCGCCTGCTTCTTGCTCGTCACCCGGAGGTTGGGGATCACCGCCTCCGGGCCGATCAGGTCCGCAATTTCCATGACGGCCACCTCGCGCAGTTACGCTCGCCGCACCGTCAGGCGGCGGCGTTGCCCTGCGGGTCGATCCAGCCGATGTGTCCGTCGGCGCGACGGTAGACCATGTTGAACCCGCCGTGCCCGGCGTTGCGGAACATCATCGCCCCCTGATCCGCCAGATCCAGGCGCATGACCGCTTCGCCGACCGTGAGCGTGGGGATGTCGTGCGGCATCTCGGCCACCACCGCCGGCTGGCCGTCCGCGGCCTCCGGGCCGGCGCCGTCGCCGTCGCCACCATCCGGCGCGGCCTCCTCTTCGGGCTCGCCGGACAGCACGACCTGCCGCGCGCGTTCCGTGGGGCCGCCGCCGTCGTCCTTGTGGTGGTCGCGCAGCCGCCGCTTGTGCCGGCGCAACCGCTTCGCCAGGTGCTCGGCCGCCCCGTCGAAGGCGTCGTACGGCCGGTCGGCGCGCGCCTCGGCCGCCAGGTCGAGCCCGCGCCCGATCTTGGCGATCAGCCGCGCGTGGTACATCGGGCCGTCGCGGGCGATCGTCACCGAGGCCTCGATGGCGTCGCCGAAGTACTTCGTGAAGATCCCGCTCAGGCTCTCCTCGATATGGGTGCGCAGCGCATCGCCGATGTCGAGGTGCCTGCC
The DNA here is from genome assembly GCF_900100655.1 of Limimonas halophila. Lineage (NCBI taxonomy): Bacteria > Pseudomonadati > Pseudomonadota > Alphaproteobacteria > Rhodospirillales > Rhodovibrionaceae > Limimonas > Limimonas halophila. Next base: position 25,559 of record NZ_FNCE01000009.1, on the reverse strand, counting down.
GTGGACGGACAGGTGCATGGCTTTCGATCCCAGCCCGTTACGCCCATTCGTGTTCCGCCGCGACCCTCGCCTGCGCGGAAGGCCGCGACGCTAGGCCCGCCGGCCGGGGAAGTCAACGACCGCCCCATCCGGCGAGCGTAACGCCCCGGACGCGGCAATCAAAAGCCGAAACCGCCCGGAACGCCGCGGCTCACGACGCCGCCGCCTTGGCCCGCTTGCGCCGGCTGGACGACGGAATGCCCATGGACTCGCGGTACTTCGCCACGGTCCGGCGTGCAATATCGATCCCCTCGCCGCGCAGGATCGTCACAATCCGGTCATCCGAAAGAACCTTGCCCGGGGTTTCGGCGTCGATCAGCGCCTTGATGCGGTGGCGCACGGCCTCCGCCGAGTGCGCCTGCCCGTCCGAGCCCTGGATGGCGGCAGTGAAGAAGGACTTCAACTCGAAGGTGCCGCGCGGCGTGGCGATGTGCTTGTTGGCCGTCACGCGCGAAACGGTGGACTCGTGCATGTCCACGCTTTCCGCCACCTCGCGCAGCGTCATGGGGCGCAGGAACTCGATCCCCTTGACGAAGAAGAGGTGCTGGCGGCGCACGATCTCGCGCGTCACCCGCAGGATGGTCTGCGCCCGCTGGTCCAGCGCGCGCGTCAGCCAGTTGGCCGATTGCAGGCGCTCGTTGAGGTAGCGCGTGTCGTCCTTGCTGCGCGCCTCGGCGGCGATGCGGGCGTAGTAGCGGTTGTTCACCAGCACGCGCGGCAGGGTGTCGCGGTTCAGCTCCACGGTGAAGCCGCCGTCGGGGTGGCGGTGCATCAGGATGTCGGGCACCACCGTCTGCGCCGTGCCGCCGCCGAAGGCCAGCGCCGGCCGGGGATCGAGCGCGCGCAGCTCCGCCAGCATGTCCGAAAGGTCGTCCGCCTCGACGCCGCACAGGCGGCGCAGGCGGTCGAACTGCCGGTCCTCCACCAGCGCCAGGTTGTCCATCAGCGCCTGCATCGCCGGGTCCAGGCGGTCGCGCTCGCGCAGCTGCGCGCTCAGGCACTCGGCCAGCGAGCGGGCGAACACGCCCGTCGGGTCGAGCCCCAGCAGGCGTTGGCGTACGGACTCCACGGCCTCGGCGTCCGTGCCCAGCAGCGCCGCCAGCTCGTCCACGCCGGCGGCGAGGTAGCCCGCTTCGTCCAGGTTGTCGACGAGGCTTTCCGCGATGGCGCGCTCGCGCGCGTCGGCGACCAGCGGCAGCGCTTGGTTCAGCAGGTGATCGCGCAGCGTGACGGAGTCGGCGAGCCGCTGCTCGAAGCTGGCGATCCCGCCGTCGTCGTCGCTACCGCCACCGGCCGGCATGCGCGACCAGTCGGCAAGCTGGGGCGGCGCCCCGTCCCAGTCGCCGGCATCGCCGCCGCGGTCGTCCAGGTCGTCCTCGTCGCCGCGCCGGGACTCGGCCGGCGCCACGTCGCGCTCCGTCTCCTCGGAGGCGGCGTGTTCGAGCAGGGGGTTCTGCTCGACCTCCTGATCGACGTAGGCCGCCAGGTCCAGGTTCGCGTACTGCAGCAGCTTGATCGCCTGCTGAAGCTGCGGCGTCATCACCAGGGACTGGCTCTGCCGCACCTCCAGCCGCTGGCTGATCGCCATGGGCCTCTACCCCTGGAACACCTGAGCGGCGAGTCTCACAAGCTGAACCTTTCCCCGAGGTAAACGCGGCGGACGTCCTCGTGCGCCACGATCTCGGCGGGCGAGCCCTCCATGAGCACGTGGCCCTCGTGAAGGATGTACGCCCGGTCCACGATGTCCAGGGTCTCGCGGACGTTGTGATCCGTAATGAGGACCCCGATCCCCCGTTCCTTGAGGTGCTTCACCAGTTCGCGGATCTCGCCCACGGCGATGGGGTCGATGCCGGCGAGCGGCTCGTCCAGCAGGATGAAGCTGGGCTGCGACGCCAGGGCGCGGGCGATCTCGGCGCGCCGCCGCTCGCCGCCGGAGAGCGCCGCGGCCGAGGTGCCCCGTAGGTGGGTGATCGCGAACTCTTCCAGCAGCTCGTCCAGCAGTTGGCGTCGGCGCTTGCGGCCGGGCTGGACCACCTCCAGCACGGCGCGGATGTTCTGCTCCACCGTCAAGCCGCGGAAGATCGAGGGTTCCTGCGGCAGGTAGCCGATGCCCAGGCGCGCGCGGCGGTACATCGGCAGGTCGGTGACGTCGTGGCCGTCCAGGGTCACCCAGCCCTGATCCGGGGTCAGCAGCCCGGTCATGATGTAGAAGCAGGTGGTCTTGCCCGCCCCATTGGGGCCCAGCAAGCCCACGGCCTCGCCGCGCTGAACGGCGACCGTTACCCCGCGCAGGACGGGGCGCTTGCGGAAGCTCTTGGCGATGTCGATGGCGGCGAAGCCCGTGCGCTCGGCCAGGGCGCGCGGGGCCGAGCGGCCGTCCGCCTGATCGGTGAGCACGGACTCCCCGCCGCCGGCGGCGTCCGGCGCCAGCGGGCGCCCCTCTTCGATCCCGGCCTCGTCGGTCCCCTGGCGCATGGCGGCGTCAGCCCGAATTCCCGGCGCCTTCGGACGCCGGCTCGACGGTGGGCTTCTCGATCAAACCCCGCACCCCGGTCTCGGCGTCACCTTCGGGCGCGGCGGCGCGCAACTCGCTGCGGCCGGAGGCCATATCGACGCGCGCGTAGCCGCCCTGCAGGCGCGTGCCCCCGCGCTCCAGGCGCACCGAGCCGAACAGTTCGGCGACGTCGGCGCCCGTTTCGTACACGCCGGTTTCGGCGCGCGCGTTGCCGTCGGCCAGGCGGATGCGAACGTTGTCGAAGGCCTCCAGGCGCGTCAGCTCGCGCGCCTCGCCCTCGCCCGTGAACACGGCCTGGATCACGCGGGCGCGCAGTTCACGGTCACCGCTGGTGGCGACGGCGTTGCCGCGGGCCACGGCGAGATCGCGCCCGGGCCAGAATTCCAGCCTGTCCTCGGCGGTGACCGTGGCGCCGTTCTCGGTTTCCAGGCGCAGGTCGTCGCCCAGCATGACGACGACGGGCTCGTTCAGGTCGTAGATGCCGCGCGCCCCCATCACGGTGGCGCTGGGCGTGGTGACGCGGACGCCCCCGGTTGCCTCCACGCGGTAGATCTCGGTGTTGCCGGCGCCCAGCAGGCCGCCATCCGCCTCGCTGTCGCCCTCGCCGTCATCGCCCGCCTCGCGGTAGAAGGCGACCAGCTTGTCGGCGCTGAGCCGTTGATCCTTGTGCCGGGCGACGGCGTTGCCGCGGGCGACGTAGGTCTGCTCCGTGCGGTGCCATTCCAGGCTTTCTTCCGCCGTGATGCGCAGATCGCGGTCGATCTCCAGGGTGCTGGTCTGCGCCCAGGCGGCGGCGGGCAGCAGCAGCGCGAGTGCAGCGGCGAGCAAGCGTGGCGCGGTCACGACGCGCCCCCATTTTCCGTGGCGTCGAGGGTCACCTGACTTCGCCCAGTGAAGATCACCGTGTCGCCGCCGTCCAGCACGCGCATGCCCTGGGCGTAGACGGTTCCCGCCGGCCCCTGGCCCACCACCGGGCGGTCGGACACGACCGTGCCGGCCTTGAGGTCCACCTCGGCGGCGCTGGTGTGCAGCATGTAGCCGCTGCTGTGGCGGACGGTCACGTTGCCGTTGAGCGTCAGCGTCTTGGTGTCGCGGTGGTAGTAGCCGGACTTTGCGCCCGCCGCGAGGCTGCGCCCGTTGTCCAGCGTGATCGTCCCCTGCGGCTGAGCGAGGTAGACGCGCTTGCCATCCGCGCCGGTCTGCTTGGCCCGTTGCGCGCGCACCGAGAAGGGGCGGTTCTTGTCGTCGCGCCCGACGTAGCGCGGGTCGGTCATCGCCAGCTCGTCCGAGCTGCGGGTCACGCTGGAGCCGTTGACCGGCTCCAGCCCGTTCCGGGCCGGGAAGAGCCGCGGCCACACGATGACCAGCAGCACGAGCCCCACAGCCAGGATCGGCAGGCCGATCTTCAGCGCGCCGGACACGACCCCGTAGCCGCTGCGCCAGACCCGCCGCGGCGGCTGACCGCCCCCCGGCTCGGTGTCGCTCTGCTGTGCGGCGTCGCCGCGTTTGCCCATGCGCCGTTCCTCTTCGTCACGGCACCGGCTTCAAGCCACCCCGGCGCGCAAGCAATCGTGAATGTGCAGGATGCCCACGGGACGGTCGACTGCGGTGCCTCCAGCGCCCTCGACGGCGCGGCCCCCATCCGCATCGGGGCGGCTCCCGTCGTCACGCACGACGAAAAGGCTGGTGATGGCATCGCGATTCATCAACCCGAGCGCTTCCGCGGCGAGCGTCTCCGGGCGCACCGTCTTGGGCGCGCTGGTCATGACGTCGCCCGCCCGCCGCGACAACAGATCGTCCGCCATGTGCCGGCGCAGGTCGCCGTCGGTGATGATGCCCGCGAGCGCGCGGTCGCCGCCCACGATGCCGACGCAGCCGAACTTGCGCGCCGTCATCTCCAGGATGGCGTCGCTCATGGGCGCGTCGGGACCGACCAGCGGCATCGCCTCCGGCCCGTGCATAATGTCGCGCACCTGAACCAGGCGGCTGCCGAGCGTGCCGCCGGGGTGCAGCAGCTGGAAGTCCCGGCTGGAGAAGCCCGCGCGCTCCAACAGCGTGATGGCCAGGCAATCGCCCAGGGCGAGCATCATCGTGGTGGAGGTCGTGGGCGCGAGGCCCATGGTGCAGGCCTCTTCCGCGTCCGGCAGCTGGAGCACGCAGTCCGCGTGGGTGGCGAGCGTGCTTTCCGTCTTGGCCGTCACGGCGATGAGCGGGATGGAAAACCGCCGGGCGTAGGCGATGAGGTCCGACAACTCCGCGGTGTTGCCGGAGTGCGACAGCGCGATCACCGCGTCGGTGGCGGCGATCATGCCCAGGTCGCCGTGGCTCGCCTCGCCGGGGTGGACGTAGAGCGCGGGCGTGCCGGTGGAGGCGAAGGTCGCCGCCATCTTGCGGGCGATGTGGCCGCTCTTGCCCATGCCGGTGACGACCACGCGCCCACTGGCGGCGCGGATGATGTCCACGGCGTGGGCGAAGCTGGCGTCCAGGCTCGCGGCCAGCGCCTCCAGGCCCTGACGTTCGAGGGCGAGCACGCGCCCGGCGGCGGCGATGTCGCTTCGCGTTTCGGGAGAATCGGGGTGTGCGTTGGGCGCCATGCGTGCGCTCACACTCTCGCCATTCGCCGGAACGCGCCCGGCGCATCCAAGGCATCGTGATACCGTCGCACGATCAAAGCGTCCAGCACGACACCTTCCACCCCACGCGGGCGGTGCGCTACCGTTCGCGCGTTCGACCACACAGCCAGGTGCCGCATGTACCCGCATCACGAGGACGACGCCCGCTTTCCCACCCGGCCGGAGGTGGAGCCGCCGCGCGCCGCCGACGACGGCCTGCACACCACGGTGATGGCGATGTGGATCGCCCACCTGGTGGGCGTCTTCACCAACGGGCTGGGCAACGTCGTGGCGGTGGCGATCGCTTACGTGAAGCGCGAGGACGCGCACGGCACGATCTACGCGGACCACTTCGCCAAGGCGATCCGCTACTTCTGGATCGCGGCCGGGATCTACGTCGTCGGCTGGGTGCTGGTCTTCGTGGTGGTCGGCGCGCTGGTGCTGCTGGGCCTGTCGATCTGGGTGCTGATCTTCTCCATCCGCGGCATCCTGCGCACGCGCGACCGCCGGCCGTACGGGCCGTGATCCCGGATTAGTGGTGCGCGAAGATGTCCACGCCGTCCCAGCCGGCCACGTCCAGTTCGGCACGCCAGGGCAGGAAGTCGAAGCAGGCGCGCGCCATCTCCGCCCGGCCCTCGCGCTCCAGCAGCGCGGCCGTGCGCTCGCGGAGCTGGTGCAGGTAGAGCACGTCCTGCGCCGCGTAGGCGAGCTGGTCGCGGCTCAGCTCCGCCGCGCCCCAGTCGCTTGACTGCTGCATCTTGGACAGCTCCACGCCCAGCAGCTCCAGGCACAGGTCCTTCAGGCCGTGCTTGTCGGTGAAGGTCCGCGTCAGGCGCGAGGCGATCTTGGTGCAGAACACCGGCCGGCAGGCCACGCCGAAGTGCTGCTGCAGGTGCGCCACGTCGAAGCGGGCGAAGTGGAACAGCTTCTCGACCCCCCGGTCGGCGACGAGCGCGCGCAGGTTGGGCGCGGGCGCCGTGCGGTCGCGCACCTGGACGATGTGGGCGTCGCCGTCGCCGGCGGAGAGCTGGATCACGCACAGCCGGTCGCGGTTGAGGTTCAGGCCCATCGTCTCGGTGTCGATGGCGACCTGCGTGCCGAGGTCGAGATCGGCGGGGATGTCGTTTTCGTGCAGATGGATCGCCACGGCGCGCCTCCTGGCTTGACCGGATCGGGCGAACGGTAGACGCCGACGGCGGGCTGTCAACGCCCCGCGCCGGCGTGCTATGCGTGCGCGCGCTTGGCCCCGCGCCGGCCCGGCCCTACCTTGACGGGCGCGATCGCGCGGCCGGCCGGGCACGCGCGGACACCACGGCTTCGGGAGGCGACGGGCGCGATGGAACGCACGGCGACGGTTTTCGGCGGCTCCGGCTTCATCGGGCGCTACATCGTCAAGCGGCTGGCGAACCAGGGCTACACCGTGCGCGTGGCGGTGCGCGACCCCGAGGCCGCGCACTTCCTGCAGCCCATGGGCAACGTGGGCCAGATCGTGCGCCTGCCCGTGGCGGTGCAGGACGACGACGCCGTGCGCTGGGCGCTGGAAGGCGCCGACGTGGCCGTCAACCTCGTCGGCATCCTGCACGAGACGGGCGGGGTCCAGACCTTCGAACAGGTGCAGGCCCAGGCGCCCGCGCGCATCGCCAAGGCGGCGGCCGACGCGGGCGTGAAGCGCTTCGTGCAGCTCTCGGCCCTGGGCGCCGACCCGGAGTCGCCCTCGGTCTACGCGCGCACCAAGGCCATGGGCGAAAAGGCGGTGCTGGAAGCCTTCCCGGACGCCACGATCCTGCGTCCCTCGATCGTCGTCGGCCCCGAGGACAGCTTCTTCAACCGCTTCGCCCGCATGGCGACGCTGTCGCCGGTGATCCCGCTGATCGGCGGCGGCACCACGCGCTTCCAGCCCGTCTACGCCGGCGACGTGGCGGACGCGGCGATGGCGGCGCTCACGCGCGCCGACGCCAAGGGCCGCATCTACGAGCTGGGCGGCCCGCGCACCTACACCTTCAAGCAGCTGATGGCGCTGATGCTGGAGCAGATCCGGCGCAAGCGCCTGCTGCTGCCCATCCCCTTCGCGCTGGCGGAGATCCAGGCCGCTATCCTGGAACACCTGCCGAGCCCGCCGCTGACGCGCGACCAGCTCAAGCTGCTCAAGGTGGACAACGTGGTCGGCGGCGAGCAGCCGACCTTCGCCGACCTGGAGATCTCGCCCCAGGCGATCGAGGCGGTGCTGCCGCGCTACATGGACGTCTACCGCCCGGGCGGACGCTTCAACGTCCGGCGCCGCGTGTCCTGACCGTCGCCGGACCGGACCCATGGACGCACAGCCGCAGACGGCCGGGGTTCAGCTCACGCTCGCCGTGCCGCGGGCCGCGCAACCGGCCTTCGAAACCATCCTGGAAGGCATGGGCGGGGCCATCGTCTCCGGCGCGCCGGACGATCAGGGCCACGTCCCGCTGACGGTCTACTTCGGCGAGGCGCCGGGAACGGACCAGCTCGCCGACGCCATTGCCGCCGCCGCCGAGGCGGCGGGCGTGCCCATGCCCGCGCACAGCGTCGAGCCCCTGCCCGACGTCGACTGGCTGGCGCGCAGCTACGAAAGCCTGCCGCCCATCCGCGCGGGCCGCTTCCTGGTCTACGGCGAGCACAACGCCGACGCCGTGCGCCCGGCGGGCAGCATCGCCTTTCGCGTGGAGGCCAACCAGGCCTTCGGCACCGGCCATCACGAGAGCACGCGCGGCTGCCTGCTGGCGATCGAGCGGCTGCACAAAGCCGGGCTGCGGCCGAAACGCGCCCTGGACATGGGCACGGGCACGGGCCTGCTCGCCCTCGCCGCCGCGCGGCTGTGGCGCTGTCCGGTCGTCGCCGCCGACAACGACGCGGTCAGCGTGCGCATCGCGCGCGAAAACGCGGCGCTCAACCGGTGCAGCAAGCACATCACGGCGATCCACAGCAACGGCTACGAAGCCCCCGGCGTTCGCCGCAACGCACCCTACGACCTCGTGCTGTCGAACATCCTCGCCGAGCCGCTGGGCGACATGGCCGGGGATCTGGCCCGCCACCTCGCGCCGGGCGGCTACGCCGTGCTCGCCGGCATCCTCGACCGCCAGGCGCAGCGCGTCTTCCTGCGCCACCGCGCGCACGGCCTGATCCTGCACGGCCGCATCCGCATCGACGGCTGGACCACGCTGATCCTGCGCAAGCCGGTGTGAGCCGGGCGCTTATACGCATGCGCAATGAGCGGAACTCATGGCCTCATTCTTTCTTTCTCCTGAAGGAGAAAGGACCCTGGCGAGACTCCGCTGGTACATCCTCGGCTTGTCGTAGGTTCCGCTCAAGGAGCGTCCAGATTACACGTAGGGCGTGTGCGTGCGCAGCTCCAGGGTGACGCGTTCGCGCGTGGCCGAAAGCGTCTTCTGCGCCCGGCGCGGCACGGGCATTTGCAGGCTGGATGCGAAGAGGATGAGCGCGGCCGTGATCTCCTCGGCGTTAAACGTTACCCGGCGGGTTTCCAGCGACAGCTTCACCTCCACCTCGTTGCGCCGGGTGATCTCCACGCCCACGGCGCCGCCGTCGCCGGGTTCGATGCGGCCGGTCCGGGTGCCGTAATCGCGCAGCGCGACCTGAAGCTCGCGCTTGTCGAAGGTGATTTCCCGGTACTCCTCGGCCACGCGGTCCTCCGCACGCGCGGTGAACATCGACGCCGAGGGTACAACCACGGGCGCAGGGCGCAACACGGCAGCTTTCGACCGACAGCCGTGGCGCTTCAGCGATGGAAGCGCGCCACCAGCTCCAGATGCCCGGACCAGGGGAACTGGTCGATGGGCCGCACCTCCGCGAGCGTGTAGCCGCCCTCCACCAGCAACCGCGCGTCGCGGGCGAAGGTGTTGGCGTTGCACGACACCGCCACGACCGTGGGGACCCGTGAGTCCGCCAGCTCGCGCGCCAGGGCCTTGGCGCCCGCGCGCGGCGGGTCGAAGACCACCCCGGCGAAGGTGTCCAGTTCCTCGGCGGCCGGTGGCTCCTCGACCAGATCGCGCACCTCGGCCGTCACCGGCCCGGCGTAGTCGTTGCGCCGCGCCGCCTGCCAAAGCGAGGCGATGGCCGCGCGCTCGCCTTCCACGGCGTGCACGGGCTGGTAGCGCGCCAGGGGGAAGGTGAAGGTGCCGCAGCCGGCGTAGAAGTCCGCCAGCGGTCCGCCCGCGTCCTTGAGCCAGCCCGTCACCGCCTCGATCAGCGCCGTCTGCCCCTCGGCCGTGGGCTGGAGGAAGGAGCCGGGCTCCGGCTCCACCGCGATCTCGCCGAAATGCACGAAGGGCGGCCGGCGGATGGAGACGGGCTCGGCCTCGATTTCCTCCGGGTCCAGCTCGATGGGCAGCCAGGTGACGCGCGCCAGGTCCTGCTGCTCGGCCAGCGCGGCGAGCGCCTGGCGCGCGTCCAGGCCCGGCGGCCGGTGCGAGCGCACGAGCACGTCGACGCCGTTGTCCGCGTCGAGCAGGGTGACGCTCGCGCTCTCCCCGCCCTTGAGCAGATGGCGCAGGGCGTTGCTCAACCCCGGCAGCACCTCGACCAGCCGCGGGCGCAGCACGTAGCAGGTGGTGATGTGCTCCAGGACGTGGCTTTCGCGCCCGTGGAAGCCCAGGTCCACGCCGTCGCGGCGCGCCTTGGCGGTGAGCGTGGCGCGGCGCCGCGTGCCCGCCGGCACGACCGTCAGCTCCGCGACGTTCGGCTCGCCGCCGTCCGGCCCGCGAACGCCCTCGCGCTGGAGCGCGTTGAGCACCTGCTGGCGCTTCCAGGTGCGGTAGGCCTCCGGCGCGAGGTGCTGGAGCGTGCAGCCGCCGCACGGCCCGTAGTGCGGGCACACGGGCTCGACGCGGTCCGCGCTTTCGCTGAGCAGCTCGATCAGCTCGCCTTTGTACCCGGCGGATTTCGCGCCGGTCAGCTTGACGCGCGCACGCTCGCCGGGAAGCGCGAAGGGCACGAACACCGGGCGGCCGTCGTGCTGGGCCACGCCGTCGCCGCGCGCGCCCAGCCCCTCGATGGTGAGCTCCGCCTGCTTGCCGCCGCCGCGTCGGGCCTTGCGCCGCATGGCGTGATCTTCCCCGTGCGTTTGAAATTGAGGCGGACGGGCGATGTAGCCGGTGGCCGCAGCCGACGCAATGATTCAGGGTGGAGCCCGGCGCCGGGGCCGCCGCGCGCCGCCGATCGCCACCCGCGGAGACCGCCGTGATGCGCCTGATCCTGTTCCTGCTCAAGTGTGCCGTGGGCTTCCTGGCCAGCGTCGGCCTGATCGTCATCCTGCTCGCCGTCGCTGCCGGCGTGGCCTGGGAAGAGCTGAAGGACTTCGGCCCCGCCGAGCCCGAGGTGCCGCAGCGCGCCGTCGTCTCCATCGACCTGACGCGCGGCGTGGCCGAAACGCCGGCCGCCAACCCGCTCCGCCGCGCCGCGGGCGACACCCCGCTGGTGCTGCGCCGGGCCGTGGACACCATCCACACGGCCGCCGACGACCCGCAGGTGAAGGCGTTGGCCGTGCGCGTGGGGCGCGGCGGCCTGGGCATGGCGCAGGCGCAGGAGGTGCACGCCGCCGTCGAGGCCTTCCGCGAAAGCGGCAAGCCGGCCCACGCCTTCGCGGAGACGCTGAGCGGCGGTGCGGCGGGCACGATCCACGCCTACCTGACGAGCGCCTTCGACCGGGTGTGGCTGCAGCCCTCCGGCGACTACGACCTGATCGGCTTCCAGGCGCAGAGCGCCTTCCTCAAGGGCGCGCTGGAGAAGCTGGGCGTGACCCCGCGCGTGGATCAGCGCAAGGCCTACAAGGGCCTCGCCGACCGCTTCACGGCCGAGGACATGCCCGAGCCGCAGCGCGAGAACCTGGGGCGGCTGGTCGACGGCCTGATGGATCAGGTGGTGCGGGCGCTGGCCGAGGGCCGCGGCCTGGACACCGGCCAGGTCCGAACGCTCGCCAAGAATGCGCCGCTTTCCGCGGAAGCCGCGAAGGACGCCGGCCTCGTCGACACCCTGGGCTACCGCGCGGAAATGGAAGCCGCGTTGATGGAAAAGGCCGGTGAAGCCGCCGAGCCGATCGCGTTCGACGTCTATGCCGCCGCGCGCGACGACCGCGCCCCCGAGGACGCGCCGCGCGTCGCCGTGGTGGACGCGCTCGGGCCCGTCACGGCCGGCGAGAGCGACGGCAGCCCGCTCATGGGGCCGCAAACCATGGGCGCGGACACCGTGAGCACAGGCGTTCAAAACGCGCTGAAGGACGACGCGGTGCGGGCCATCGTGCTGCGCGTGAGCAGTCCCGGCGGCAGCTACGTCGCCAGCGACACCATCTGGCACGCGGTCAAGCAGGCGCGCGAGGCGGACACGCCCATCGTCGTCTCGATGGGCGACATCGCGGCCTCCGGCGGCTACTTCGTGGCCGCGCCGGCCAACCGCATCGTCGCCGCGCCGGGGACGCTGACGGGCTCGATCGGCGTGGCCGGCGGCAAGTTCGTGCTCACCGGCCTTTGGGACAAGCTGGGCGTGAGCTTCGACGGCGTGCAGACCGGCCCGCGCGCCGACTACTGGAGCCCCAACAGCGACTTCTCCGAGGCGGAGTGGAAGCACTTCCAGCAGTCGCTGGACGATACCTACGCCGACTTCACCAGCAAGGTGGCGCAGGGCCGCGGGCTGTCCGAGGAGGCCGTCGCCGAGGCGGCGCAGGGCAAGGTCTTCACGGGCGCGGACGCCAAGGCGATGGGGCTGGTGGACAGCCTGGGCGGCTTCCGCCACGCGGTCGGCGTTGCCAAGCAGCTCGGAGAGATCCCCGGCGACCGGCGCGTGCGCCTGGAGCCGTTCCCGAAGCCCGAGGACCCCTTCCGCCGCTTCCTGCAACAGGCGCTCAGTGGCCGCATCGCCAGCCCGGCGGCGCGCAACCTGGCGCGCGTGGCGGAAACGCTGCGCCCGGTGGTCGACGTCGTGGACATGCTGGACAGCCGCGGCCGGCTGCGCGCCACGCCCGCCGCGGAAGCCGTGGGAGATCCGGGAAGCGCGGCGCGGTCAGGGCGCTTTACGCCGCCTCAAGGCAGCTGACGATCTGTTCCACGGTGGAGCCGGGACCGCGCAGGGGCAGGCGCACGGCCTCGTAGGCGATGCATGGGCGCTTGGGGCGGTGAATGGTGTTCGCGCCCGCCGTCGGGCCGTGCTTGCCCACGGTGGTCGCCAGCGCCCCGGCCACGTGCACGCCAAGCGGGCCAAGGTGGCGGTGGTCGACCCAGCAGCCCGTCCAGTCCTCGCCGATCAGCGCGACGATGTCGGACCCCACAAGCCGTACACGAAAGCGCACCGGATTGCTAACGACATCCAGCACCAGGAGGTGGCGCGCCAGCCGCGGCGTCGAGAAGGCGCCGACGTCGGCGCCCCGCGGCAACTCACCGTCGACCCCCTGGCCCCGCCGCCACTCGATCAGGGCGTCGCGCGGCGTGCGCGCACCGACCATGCCGGGCGTGAGTTCGCGCGGTTCGTGGCGCTCAAGCGGCAACCGAATCGCCCCCGACCATTACGCTTGGTGATCGAAACTAGCACACGCCGAAATCCGCTGAAAGATTCTCTTCAGTAAGCGAGGGCCCGGTTCAAATACCTATCAACGGTTGAAACTCGGCCCGGCAGCCCCCGCTTACAGCGCCTGCACGCACGCGAGGATCTGGGTGATCGCCTGCGCGTCACCGGCCAGCGGCAGCCGCACGACCTCGTATTCGACCCGGCCGTGGCGGTCGCGGTGCAGGGTGTTGGCACCGGCCGTCGGCGCCCGGCTGTCACGCGTCGTTTCCAGCGCAGCGGCAACGTAGCCGCCCAGGGGACCGAGGTTGTGGGCGTCGACGCTCAGCCCCGTCCAGTCCGCGTCCAGCAGGTCCACCACCCCGGTGCCGAAGAGGCGCACGCGGAAGCCCACCGGCGGCGGGTAAACGTCGAGAATCATCAGGTGGCCGAGCAGGCCGGGAATCGTCAGGGGGTCGAAGTCCGCGCGCGTGGGCAGCGCGCCGTGCAGGCCGTGCCGGCGCTGCCATTCGATGAGCGCTTCGCGCGGCTTGGCCGCCCGGAGAACGTCCGGCGGCAACCGGCGCGCTTTCGTGGCGTCGAGGTGCACCCGGGGTACCCCTTTGCGGCGGTTTCGAGCCTCCAAATTAGCTCAAATTGAAAGAACCGGCAAACCTTCCACCGCCGTCAGGTTTGCCCGTCGCGAATGGCCGCGAGCAGGAACTCGCGGTTGCCGTCCGGCCCGGTTACGGCGCTTTCCTCGAGCCCGAGCACGCGCCAGCCGGGCTGCGCGGCCAGCCACGCGCGGATTTTCTCGCACGCTTCCCCGTGCAGCGCGGGATCGCGCACGACGCCGCCCTTGCCCACGCGCGCCTTGCCGACCTCGAACTGCGGCTTGATGAGCGCGAGCAGGCGCGCACCCGGCGCCGCCAGGGCCAGCGCGGGCGGCAGGATGGTCAACAGCGAGATGAAGCTGGCGTCGGAGACGATGAGATCGACGGGTTCGGGCACGTGCTCGGTCGTCAGGTTCCGGGCGTTGGTGCGCTCCAGCACGGTGACGCGTTCGTCCTGGCGCAGCTTCCAGGCGAGCTGGCCGTGGCCGACGTCCACGGCGTAGACCCGCGCGGCGCCGCGCTGGAGCAGGACGTCGGTGAAGCCGCCCGTCGAGGCGCCCAGGTCGAGGGCGACCGCACCCGTGGGGTCGACGGCGAACTGGTCCAGCGCCGGGGCCAGCTTCAGGCCGCCGCGGCTGACCCAGGGATGATCGCGGCCCTTCACCGAGAGCTCGGCGTCCACGGCGAGCTGCTGCCCCGCCTTCATCACCCGCTGGGTGCCCGCGTAAACCGCGCCCGCCATGATGAGCGCCTGCGCGCGGCTACGGCTGTCCGCCAGCCCCCGGTCCACAACCAGCTGATCCGCGCGCCGCTTGTCCCTCGCCATGCACTTCCCCGTGCTGCCGGTCCGCGATCTGGGGATCGGGATGCCCGTGTTGACCCCTGACCCGGCCGGTCACCAGCGCCGGGCGCCGTCCTTCAGCCAGGCGTGGCAGGTCTCGCCCATCATCGCCGCCTGGGGCTTGAGCTGGGCGACGATGATGCCGTCCTTCGGGTGGACGTGCTGGCGCAGCTCGTCGCGGATGCGGCTGGCCTTCGCCTCGCTGTCGAGCAGCCAGACGCGCGCCTGCGGGCGGCAGTGGACGTAGCGCTTCAAGGCGTCCGTCAGCCCGCGGTACGCCTTGTCGTCGCGCGTCAGGTCCAGGGTCACGAGATAGATGGCCATGCCGGCGCCTCCGTCCGCAGCGGATCGGAACCCGCCACAGCGCGGCGCCGGCGGCAAGGGGCGGCGGTCACACCGCCAGGTACTTGCGGCGGATGTCCTCGTCGTGAAGCACGGTGTCGGGCTTGCCGGTGTGGACGATGTGGCCCTCGTCCAGGATGGCGCAGCGGTCGGCCAGCCGCAGCGCGGCGATGGCGTTCTGCTCCACCAGGATGGTGGTCATGCCCGTCTGCTTCACCATCGTCAGGATGTTTTCGATCTCCTGCACGATCTTGGGCGCCAGCCCTTCGTAGGGCTCGTCCAGCAGCAGGAGGTGGACCTTGCGCGCCAGCGCACGCCCGATCGCCAGCATCTGCTGCTCGCCGCCCGAGAGCGTCGTCGCCATCTGGCGCCGGCGCTCGGCCAGGCGGGGGAAGTGCTCGTAGATCTGGTCCAGCGTCCAGCCGGGGCTCTTGGCGACCTGGGCGACGATCAGGTTCTCCTCCACGGTCAGGCCGGGGATGATGCGCCGGTCCTCGGGCACGATGGAGATGCCGGCCTGGGCCGCCTCGTGTGTCTTCATGCTGTGCACGGGCTGGCCGCGCAGGTAGATCTCTCCCTTGCGCAGGGCGGGCTGCGAGGCGCGGGCGATGGTGCGCAGCGTCGAGGTCTTGCCCGCGCCGTTGCGCCCCAGCAGCGCCAGGATCTCGTTGTCGTGCACGTCCAGGTTCACGCCCTGAACGATGTAGCTCTCGCCGTAGTAGGCGTGCAGATCCCGGCAGGTGAAGTAGGGCTGCGCCCCGGTTTCCTGTGCTGCGCTCATTCGTGCGCGCCTCCCAGATAGGCCTCGTGAACGGCCGGATCCTCGCGCACCTGCTCGGGCGCGCCGGACGCGATCACCGTGCCCTGGTGCAGGACGGTGATCTTGTCGGCGAGCGAGAACACCACGCCCATGTCGTGCTCGATCACGATCTTGGTCATGCCCTTCTCGCCGATGCGTTTGAGCACCTGGATTGTGTTCTGGGTTTCGTGCTGGGCCATGCCGGCGGTGGGCTCGTCCAGCAGCAGCATGCGCGGGTTGTTCGCCAGGCAGATCGCCAGCTCCAGGCGGCGCTTGTCGCCGCGGGCGAGGTGGCCCGCCGGCATCTCCCGCTGATCCGCCAGCCCCACCTCGGCGAGCCGCTCGGCCGCGGCGTCGCGCTGCTGGCGCATGCGCCGGGGATGCTGCAGGAAGTTGGGCTTGAAGGCGCCGTCCCGGTGCGCCAGCGCCGCGATGGTGACGTTTTCCAGGCAGGTCATGTCGTGAAAGATCTCGGGCGTCTGGAAAACGCGCGCGATGCCCTGCTGAACGATCTGGTGCGGCTTCAGGCCCAGCAGCGACTGCCCGGCGAAGGTCACCGAGCCCATGTCCGGGGTCAGGCGGCCGGTGATGGCGTTGATCAGCGTGCTCTTGCCCGCGCCGTTGGGCCCGATGATCGCGTGCGCCTGCCCTTCTTCCACCTGCAGGTCCACGTTGGACAGGGCGGCGAGGCCCCCGAAGCTCTTGGAAACCCCCTGGAGGTCCAGAAGCGCCATGCGGTCCCCGTCTCCTTCTCGCTCGTGAGGGTTGGCCGGGCCGGTCATTCGCCCGGCGATTCCTGGACAGCGTCCCGGCCCGCGGCAGTCTCGCCGTGGCTGGCCGAGGTGCGTGCCGCGCCGCCCGAACGCCGGACGAACAGCGCCACACGGCGGATGCCGTCGGCGATCCCGCCCGGCAGGAAGATCACGAAGGCCATGAAGATGGCGCCCTGGATGAGCAGCCACTGCGCGATCGTCGCGGAGAGCACGTTCTCCAGGTAGAGCACCACGGCCGCCCCGATCATGGGCCCGAAGAGCGTGCCCAGGCCGCCGATCACCGACATCATCACGACCTCGCCCGAGGTCGCCCAGTGCAGGCTGTGGATCGGCACGTAGGTTTCGTAGATGCCGAAGAGGATGCCGGCCAGCGAGGCGAAGATGCCGCTGATCACGAAGGCCATCAGGCGGTAGCCGCGCACGTTGATCCCGGTGTACTGCAGGCGCGTTTCGTTCGATTTGATCGCGCGCAGCATCAGCCCGTAGGGCGAGCGCGCGATGCGCCGCGCGACGTAGACCGCGCCCACCCCGATCACGGCGATGACCGGATACATGACGTGCCAGCCCGACAGCGTGGCGCCGAAGAACTCGGCGTAGGGAATGCCGGTCAGGCCGTTGTCGCCGCCGGTGATGTCCTGCGCCGGCGAGAGCGCGATGAAGTAGAACATCTGCGAGAACGCCAGCGTCAGGATGGCGAAGTAGATGCCGTGGCGGCGCAGCGTCAGGTAGCCGATGACGACGGCCACGATCGTGCCGGCGATCACCCCGAAGACGATGGCCGCCAGCGCGTTCGTCGTGACGTGCTGGAGCGTCAGCGCGCCCGCGTACATCGACACGCCCCAGAAGGCGGCGTGGCCGAACGACAGGAACCCTGTGAAGCCCACAAGCAGGTCGAAGCCCAACGCGAAGATCGCCCAGACCGCGATCTGGACCGCCAGCTCGCCGTAGCCGCCGATCAGGGGCAGGATGAACGGCAGCAGGGCGAACGCCAGCACCACCCCCGCCATGACCGCGGTTTCGCGGCTGGCGGACATCGTGCGCAGGGGACTGATCATTCCATCACTCCCTTCAGGCCCATCAGCCCGCGCGGACGCCAGAGAATGACGACGGCGGCGACCACATAGAGGATGACGTCGGACAGCGGCGGATAGAGCATCACCGTCAGGCTCTTCGCCACGCCCAGCAGCAGGCCCGCGACCACCGCGCCCGGAATGCTGCCCATGCCGCCGATGACGACGACGAGGAAGGACGGCACCAGCACGTGCATGCCGACCTCGGGGACGACGCCGGTGGTCGGCGCGCCCATCACCCCGGCGATTCCCGCCAGCAGCGCGCCCAGCCCGAAGACGATGGAAAACCGCTGGGTGACGTTGATGCCCAGGAACTTGAGCATCTCGGGATCGCGCATGCCCGCGCGCACCACCAAGCCGAAGCGCGTGTAGCGGAACAGCAGGAAGAGCGCGAGCACCACGGCCGCGGTCACCCCGATGATCAGCAGCCGCCAGGGCGGGTAGAAGCCGATGCCGATGTCCACCGGAATCGCCGCCCACGTCGGGATCTTGTAGGGCAGGTTGGTGCCGCCGAAGATCCAGCGCATGAGTTCCTGAATCACCAGCGCCAGGCCGAAGGTCACCAGGATCTGATCCGTGACGGGGCGCTGGTAGAAGTAGCGGATGAGCCCGCGTTCCAGGGCGATCCCGATGACGAAGAGGGCGAGCGGCACCGCGATGAAGGCGGTCCAGTGGCCCGCGTAGGAAATAACCACGAAGCCCAGGTAGGCGCCCAGCATGTAGAGCGCGCCGTGGGCGAAGTTGACGACACCCAGGGTGCCGAAAATCAGCGTCAGCCCCAGCGCGATGAGGACGAAGATCGCCCCGCGCTGCAGGCCGGAAACCATTTGAAGGGCAAAATCAGCCAGCTCCATCCGGGTCCCCCGCTGGCGCGGCCACCCCGGAACGCCGAAGCGCGCACCGGGGTGGCTTCAATGCCTTGTCCGTGGAATGCCGTGTCGGCCCGGACGCGTCGTCAGGCGGGCTTGTAGTCGCCCAGCTCGCCCGAGAAGAAGTCGCAGGCGTAACTCACCTGCTTCTCCGGCACCTGCGAGACGATCTTAAGCAGATCGAACTCGCTCTCGGCCTCCGACGGGGCCTTGCCCTGCACGACGAGCATGTCCTTGAAGCACTGGTGGTCACAGGCGCGGTAGGTGGTCTTGCCGTTGCCCATGCCGTCGAACTCGTGGTCCTCCAGCGCCTTGATGACGGCCGGCGGATAGAAGGTCTCCGCCCGCTCGACGGCGTCCGCGTACAGCAGGGTCTGGACGTAGGCCGTGTGCGCGGCCTGGGACGGCGGCTGGCCGTACTCCGCCTCGAACGCCTTCTTGAAGGCATTGGAGCCGGCGTCGTCCAGCTTCCAGTTCCAGTTCTGGCTGCCCAGCACGCCCTCGATGTTCTCGGCGCCGGCCCCCTGGGCCATGAGGCGGCTGTACAGCGGGACGACGATCTGCATCTCCTTGCCGCCCACGGACTTGCCCTTCATGCCGAAGCGCACGGCCTGGGTGATGGAGTTCACCATGTCCCCGCCGTAGTGGTTCAGCACCAGCACGTCGGCGTCCGAGTTGAGCACCGCCGTCAGGAACTGGCTGTAGTCCGAGGTGCCCAGCGGGGTCATGATGTTGTTGACCGTCTTCCAGCCCTGGCCCTCGGTCGCGTTCTTGATGGACTCGTACTGCGTGTGGCCCCAGGTGTAGTCCGCCGTCAGGTGGAAGGCCTTGCGGTCCTCGCCGTACTGCTCGGACAGGATGGGGCCGAGCGCCTGGCCCGACATGTAGGCGTTGAAGAAGTGCCGGAAGCCGTAGCGGCGCCGGTCCTTGCCCGTGGTGTCGTTGGAGTGCGTCAGCCCGGACATGAAGATCACGCCCATCTGCTGGGCGAGCGACTGCTGGGCGATCGCCACGGCGGACGACGATCCGCCCGAGTACATGATGACGCCGTCGCGCTCGATCATGCGGCGCGCGCTCTGCCGCGCGGCGTCGGGGTCGGTCTGAGTGTCGCCGGTGACGAAATCGATCTTCTTGCCCAGCACACCGTTGCCGGAGAGCGCGGTCGGCTGCATCGTCTCCAGCATGCCGCCGCCCTCGTTGAGGTGCTTCACGGCCAGCTTGTAGGCGCGCAGCTCGTCCTTGCCCTCATCGGCGTAGGCACCCGT
This sequence comes from Limimonas halophila, assembly GCF_900100655.1. Taxonomy (NCBI): domain Bacteria; kingdom Pseudomonadati; phylum Pseudomonadota; class Alphaproteobacteria; order Rhodospirillales; family Rhodovibrionaceae; genus Limimonas; species Limimonas halophila. The sequence goes on along the minus strand of NZ_FNCE01000009.1, from coordinate 6,308 downwards.
CTGCGGCACGTTGAAGCCGAACACGGCCGTCTTGCCCTTGATGGGGAAGTTGCCGATGGCTTCCTCGGCGAACGCGCCGCGCACGAAGTGATACGGCATCTTGCCGTTGGCGAGGATGGCGCCGAGCCCGGCGGTCCCCGCGGCACCGGCCTTCAGAATGCGCCGGCGCGACCAGGCGGAACCGTTGGTGTTGTCGTCGGATGTCATGAACGCCTCCCGGAGGTTGACCCTGTTCGTTGCTTGTCGATTCGCCGTCGGCCCTTGGCGGTGTTGTGACGGCGTGCGGGCCCGTTGGTTGGGTCGGACCCGTGGTTCGGCTTGCCCCTGTTGAGGCTTATCGGTTGTTGCGCCTTCGCGGCGGTTGGGTCTTCGCGTGTGCTGTTGGTTCTCGTGTGATGTTGCCCTGTGTTGCCTTCGGCCGGCCGCCAGCGTGGGGCGTGTTTGCGCACCACGATCTGGGACCGGCGGGGAGCACGCATCACAAAGGGTACCTGTGGCGAGACGCCACGTCCACAGCGCCCGGACTCACGCCCGCCGCACGAGGTGAAGCGCGTAGCGATTGCGGTCTGCGAAAAAGTCCACTTCGCGCGCAAGGCCGGCGGGATTGAGGTCGCCGTCCAGACCCGTCGGCGTGAACTTGCGGCTGATTTCCGTGAACAGGCTCTCGCCTTCCACGAAAGTATACGTTTCACCCAGCGCCCCCAACCGCGCCGTGTGGCGGCGCACGACGTCCAGATAGGCCTCGATGCGATTGGCCGCGGGGTTGAACACCGCCCGGTGGCGGAAGGCGTCCACGTCGATGTCGCCGTCCAGCTCGCGGTTCAGGACGTTGAGCACGTTGGCGTTGAACGCGGCCGTCACGCCCTCGCTGTCGTTGTAGGCGGCTTCCAGGGTTTCCCGGTCCTTCACGGGGTCGACGCCGAGCAGCAGCCGGTCCTCGCCCCCCATGCACGCGGCGATGTCGCCGAGCAGGGTGCGCGCGCTCTCACCCTCGAAGTTACCCAGCGAGCTGCCCAGGAAGACGAAGAGCGTGCGCCCCGTCCGTGGCGGCAGGTGGTCCAGGCCGGCCGTGTGGTCGCCCGCCAGCGCGCGCACCCGCAGGCCGGGGAACCGCGCCTGCAAGCGCTCGCGCGCCTCGACGAGCACGCTGGCGCAGACGTCGAGCGGCCAGAAGGCGGTGTCCAGGCCGGCGCGCTCGCACGCGGCCAGCAGGGTTTCCGTCTTGCGCGCGCTGCCCGCGCCCAGCTCCACGATGTGGTCCGGGCGCACGCGGTCGATCAGCGCGTCCGCGTGCGCGTCGAGCAGCCCGGCCTCGCTGCGCGTGAGGTAGTATTCCGGCAGCGCGCAGATGCGCTCGAACAGCTCGGCGCCGCGGGCGTCGTAGAAGTACTTGGGCGACAGCTCGCGCGGGCGCTTGGCAAAGCCCGCACGCACGTCCTCGATCAACCCGGACACGCGGCGGGATGGCGGCAGCGGTTCGACGGCGGCGATGGCGGCGTCGGCATCGACGGGGGCGGTCGCGGCGTCGGGACTGCTTGGCGTCACGGTTATCTTCCCCTAAGCCGGTGCGGCCCCTACGTTGCCCGTGTGCTGACCCCTGAGTGCCGAAGCCTCGCACGCGCACTTCGGCCTCACAAGCGCAGCTCCTGTCATCCATTGGAGAGGCCGCCTCGTGTGTCGTCTCGCCGCCTACGTGGGGCAACCCCTCGCGCTTGACCAGTTCCTGCGAACGCCGCCGCACAGCCTGATCGAACAGGCCCACGCCCCGCGGGAAACGCTGTCGGCGACGCTGAACGCCGACGGCGTGGGCGTGGGCTGGTACGCCGACGACGGCGGGCCCGCCGCCTACCGCTCCACCCTGCCCGCGTGGGGCGACGCCAACCTGCCCGCGCTGGGGCGCAGCCTGACGCGCCCCCTGTGGCTGGCGAACGTGCGCAGCGCCACCGACCCGCTGTCCATCGCCGTGGCCAACACCATGCCCTTCGCCGCGGACGGGCTCCTGTTCCTGCACAACGGCTTCCTGAGCGGCTTCGCCGAGGTCGTGCGAACGCGCATGCGCGCCTGGCTGCGCCCCGAGGTCGAGGCGGGGATCGCCGGCACCACGGATTCCGAATACGTCTTCGCCGCGCTGCGCCAGCTCGCGGCGGACGACCCCGGCGCGGACCTCACGGTCCATGTCGAGCGGCTGCTCGGCCTGCTGCGCGATTGGATGCAGGGCGGCAAAGCACTGCTGAACCTGGCCGTGAGCGATGGGACGCGCGTGGTGGCGGTGCGCCACGCCCTGGCCGCGGCGCCGCCCAGCCTCTACGTCCATACGGGGCACGATGGCTTCGCCGGCGGCCGGCTGGTGGCGTCCGAACCGCTGGACGGCGACGCCGGCTGGACGCCCGTGCCGTCCGATCACCTCGTGGTGCTGGAGGCCGATGCCGATGTCGCACGCCGCCCGCTCGCCGGGTGACACCGATCCGGACGGTGTTCCGGGCGAACTCGAAGGTCTGCACCGCGCGACCCGCCGGATCGCGGAAGCGCTGACGCCCGCCGAGGTGGCGAGGCAGTACCATCCCCTGCTCAGCCCCATCGGCTGGCACCTGGGGCACTGCGCGCTGGTCGAGCGCTACTGGCTGCGCGAACTCTGCCTGGGCGAACCGTCCGATCCGGGCCAGCACGCCCTCTACTTCCCGGAGTTCAGCGCCAAGGACAGCCGCGGCCAGCGCGTGCCCGAGCGCGACGCCCTGCTCACCCACGTCGAGCGCGAGCACGCCCACCACCGCGCGCTCCTGGCCGACCCGCCCCCGGCGCTGCGCGACCATCCGCTGATGGCGGACAGCTACCTGCTCCATTTCCTGCACCAGCACCACGCCCAGCACTTGGAAACCATCCGCTTCGTGCTGGCGCAGCGGGCGCACCGCGAGGCACCCGATCCGCACGCGCCCGCAACGCCCGCTCCCGCGATCCCCGCGCCCGAAACGGCGGCCCTGCCCGCGGGCCGTGTCCGCGTGGGCTGGGACGACGTGCGCGCCTACGACAACGAGCGGCCGGCGAGCGAGGTGGATCTCGCCGGCGGCCGCATCGCCCGGCATCCCGTCACCAACGCCGAATGGCTGGCGTTCATGGCCGACGGCGGCTACCGCACCAACCGCTGGTGGAGCGAAACCGGCCAGGCTTGGCGCGAGGCGAACGCCATCGCCGCGCCGGACGCATGGCGTCGGGCCGCGAACGGCGCCTGGGTCGAGGTCACGCCGGACGGCGTGCGCCCGCTCGATCCGGATGCCCCGGTCATGGGCGTAAGCTGGCACGAGGCCGCCGCCTTCGCCGCCTGGGCGGACGCGCGTCTGCCCCACGAGCACGAATGGGAGGCCGCGGCGCGCACCGGCCTGCTCAATGGCACGGGACGGGTCTGGGAGTGGTGCGCCAACGCCCTCTTCCCCTACCCCGGTTTCCGCGCCTTCCCCTATGAGGGCTATTCCGTTCCCTGGTTCGACGGCCGCCACATGATCGCACGCGGCGGCAGCGCCTGGACGCACGACGCCGTCCGCCGGCCCAGCTTCCGCAACTTCTTCGAGCCCGAGGTGCGCCACGCCTTCACGGGGCTGCGCCTGGCCTGGTGAGGCGCGGCGCCGCGAGGTTCTCCATGCGGCTGCGCACCCTCGCGGTACCGCTCGCCACGCGTCTTTGCGCATGCGGTTGTGTACGCGCATCAACCGGACTACAAATAAGACCCCAGCGCGCCGGCCGAGCGCAGCGAAATACGGAGTCGGTGTGCATTTTTGGTTTCATGATAAATCCGGTGACCTGAGGTTCGGGCAAAAAACAGCCATGACGACGTGTTTTTGCCATGCCAAACGCACAGGCCAAGTTGCCTTGCATTCGATCAGGGCCGACTGTTGGTAGGACGGTCGGTCGTTGAGCACACGCACCGTCCTGCGTGCAACCCCGCTTTAAGATTTGCTTCACGACCGTTACATATTGTCATTGGCTAACGACTCTTTTGCTCAAAAAAACCGAGAATCTGGCGCTGAGCCGGGCGCGCGGCCCGGCGAGGAGGAAGCACCATGAGCCAGGACGAGGGTGGTGAAACGCACGAGACGGGCACGGCGGCACCGGCGGGCGCGGACGGCACTGGCGAGACGGCCGCCGGGACGCGCGCCGGCGGGGGCCAGCGCCGGTTCGGGGTAAAAGCGCGCCTCTTCGTCGCCTTCGGCGTCGTCGCCGCGCTCACCGTGGCCGCCGGCGGCGTCGGGTGGTTTTCCTACCGCGCGGTGGACGCCGCCATGCAGGAAGTGTCAACCACCCACGTCCCCCGCATGACGGCGGCCCTGGACCTCGCCCGCAACAGCGAGGCGCTTTCGGCGGCGGCCCCGGTTCTCGCCGGCGCCGACAGCCAGGACGAGCGCAAGCAGGCGCACGCCAAGCTGGAAGAGCGCAGCACCACACTGAACAAACAGGTGAAAAGCCTCGACGGCGCCACGCAAACAACCGACGCCGATCTGGCGGCGCAGGCCGAGCAGCTCGAAAACGTCGTCTACGACCTGAACAAAGCCGTGAAGGCGCGGCTCGCGGCCAAGGCCGACGTCGCCGCGGCCGTGGAAAAGGTGCGCGAGCGTCACACGGCCGTGCAGAAGGCCATCGGCCCCAAACTCGATGAAGCGGACACCGCGCTGCAGAACGGTGCCGCCGACGCCAGCGAGAAAAGCGTGAAGACGCTGAACTCGCTGGTGAAGCAGGATGTCGGCCGGCTGCGCGACCTTCTGGAGTTGCGCGCCAATGCCAATCGCATCATGGCGCTGCTCGCCCAAGTGCCGACGACCAAGCTTTCTTTCTCGGTCAATCCGATCCAGAAAAAGCTCAAGAAGGCCGTCAAGCCCTTCAACGAAAACATCGAGGCCGTTCCCGAGGACGGCAGCAACGGCATCATCTTCGTCGCCGCCGACAAGATTCGCAAAGCTGCCACGGGCGACGAGAGCGTGGGCGCGCTGCACAAGAAGGCGCTGGACGACGAGAGCTTCGCGGGCCGGCGCGACCGGACGCTGAAGTCGGCGCGGCGCATGCACTCCACGCTGATCCAGAACGTCACCAAGCTCGTCGACAAGGCCGAAAAACGGATGCAGACGCAGGCCGAAACCGTCGGCGGCGAAATCTCGGGCCGGATCTCGCAGCTCATCAACGAAGAAGTCTCGGCGCTGCGCGCCTACCTCACGATCCAGAGCGCGACCAACAACGCGGCCGGCATCCTCGCCACCGCCGCGAACGTCGATTCCACCGAGGGCCTGAAACGCCTGGAGAAGCGCTTCCAGGACTCCGCGAACGACATCATCATGGCCATCAACACCCTGGGCTACGGCGAGGAGACCAAGGCTGTGCGCGAAAACGCCAACGCCCTGGTCAGTCTCGGTCAGGGCGACAAGAGCGTGTTCGCGCTGCGGCGCCAGCAGTTGAAAGCGCAGGCCAGCGCACAAGACGCGCTGGACAAAGCGCGCCAGGCGAGCGGGAACCTGTCCGCCAGTGTGGACAAGGTTGTCGCCGCCAGCCGCTCGGCCGTGGACACCGGCACGGCCACGGTGGGCGCCGCCATCACCCAGGGCCGCATGTGGCTGGCCGGGATCGCGGTGGCGAGCCTGGTGATCGCGGGGCTGGTGGCGTGGCTCTACGTGGGCCGCAGCTTCGGGCGCCGGCTGGACCGCCTGACGGCGCAGACGCAGCAGGTCGCGGGCGGCGATCTGGAGGCGGAGATCGACACGCGCGGCCACGACGAGATCTCGGAGATGGCGAGCGCGCTGGTGGTCTTCCGCGACGGCATGGCGGAGGCGCAGGAAGCCAACCGCCGCGCCGACGAGGAGCGCGAGCGCGCGGCCGAGGAGCGCCGCCGGGCGATGCACGAGCTGGCCGACCGCTTCGAGAACGAGGTCGGCAGCATCATCGAGCGCGTGGGCGCGGCGGGCGCCCAGCTCGACGGCACCGCCAACACGATGAGCTCGGTCGCCCAGGACGCCAAGAGCAAGGCCGGCAACGTCGCGGAGGCGGCGGAGCGCGCCTCGGGCAACGTGCAGACCGTGGCCTCGGCCTCGCAGGAGTTGACGCAGTCGATCCGCGAGGTCTCGGACCGCATCAGCCAGTCCTCGGAAACGGCGCGCGAGGCCAGCGGCGAGGCCGACAAGGCCACCCAGCAGGTGCAATCATTGGCGCAGGCGGCGGACCAGATCGGCGACGTCATCCAGCAGATTCAGGACATCGCGGAGAAGACCAACCTGCTCGCCCTCAACGCCACGATCGAGGCGGCGCGCGCCGGCGAGGCGGGCAAGGGCTTCGCC